>JBGSQR010000076.1:0-2128 GCA_041737975.1 Geobacterales bacterium
AGATCCATCACCGTAGTCCATATCTGCATAAAATCCGACGTATCTGCTTGAACACAAACGAAAAATCCGTTTATAACCTGAGGAAAAACCAGAAAGAGTCCGGGCTTTGCACTGCCGAATGCGTTATCGAAATCCTGCGCAACAGTGGTGATATTGAGATGGCTGAAAGGCTGAAGGAGCGTTTTCTGGAGTTCATCAGGCCGCCCGGTAAAATGCGTGGCGAAATTCTGGGGCATTGAGTTTGATAGGTTAAATCTCATGGATTTTGACATCATAGACATTTGCATAAAGGTCCAGGTTGAGAATAAAGAGCGCATCTGCTCGCTGTTTCCTACTTGCGGTAGTGAATTTGCTGCTTGTTGCCGCTCAGTTGCATGCTGTACACCTGACTTGAACTGTGAATTCTGTAAGAATCGGGGTAATTGTGACTGGTATTTTGTGTTCAGTCAAAATTGCACCGAAGATTCATTTGCTTTGAAACGCCATCAGAAACCTGCTTTGCCATTTGCATTTTCCTTTCCTTGGCCGGATATAGGCAATGAACAAAAAGTAGGAGGAAGGATTGAGTTCCGGTTGGCGGTTGTTGGCCGGGCAATCAGTTCACTGGAAATGTTGCTGGCCGGATTTTCTTTGCTAACGGAAAACGGCTCGCTTGCAGGCTGTGTGGTTGAAGAGGTCGGTTCACGTGACTTGCAGGGGGCTCTCCAACCTTTTAATAGTGAGAACCTGTCCTTGTTTTCTTCCGGCTGGATTATGGATTCATGCTGCAATAGTAGTAATCATCTAAAAATTGATCTGTCTTCTCCACTAAAGCTGATTTCAAACGGCAAACAAGTCCATAGTTTTGACTTTGCTCTGTTTGCCCGATCTGTCATGCGGAGAGTCTCTTCGCTGGCCTACTACTATGGAGGCTATGAGTTTGAAGCTGACTTTACGGACCTTTCCCGGCAGGTAGCAACTGTAGTCTGTATTGAAAACAGATTTGAATTAACAGGTCAGAACAAGCTGTCCGGCATAATAGGCAGCGGAGTCTTTGAAGGCGATATGGAAGAGATTCTGCCGTTTTTTAAGCTGGGCTCATATCTGAATGTTGGAAAACTGTCCGCTTTTGGTATGGGTGGTTTCAAGCTACACTGATGCATTTACGGGTTGTCCCTTATATCAGCTTCTCTCCTGCTCTGCTTCAAATTGACTTCACCCGACATTGAAGTATTCTTATCTTCGGTGGTGGAGGATGTAAAATGGATCTGCTTGAAAACGGCTTTGTTGCCGGTATGAAAATAGAAATCAGAATTCCGGTGCTTCACGCAAAGGCCTTCTGCGATTGGGCTGTTGTCGACAATGTCGATAACGATGTAATTTCAATCCGCCTTTCCCGCGATGTTTTGCCGGATGGTGTCTCGCTACGCGTCGGGCAAGTTCTTGAATGCAGGAACATAAATGACAGGCGAGGATTTTCGCACCAGACGATTGTTATCAGCAAAGGATTCAGTCAGGAATTGCAGCTTAGAATGATCGGGCTGATTGCAGCGGATGAGCGGCGAGAGTTTTTTCGCATAGATCTTTTTCTGCCGATCCGTTGTCATATCGCCAAAAACAAGAGCAGTTACAGTTTACAAAAACAGTGGAAGCAACAGAAAAAACAGAGAAGATCTGATGAAAACGCCCGTAAAAAAAGGCATCATGAAGCCCATTCAGCAGTTCACAGACCTAATCAAAACAATACAGCCCTCCCATTGCAGTATCTCAATGATGAAAATCAGCTCTATCCGCTTTACGATGAATCCTGGAATATCGCCATACCGCATGCCGTAAATATCTGCGGCGGCGGATTCAGCCTGGTTACGGATCAGAAATTCAAAAATGATGATTTTGTTATTTTGGAACTGATGCTGCCATCGCAGCAAAGGGTCCTGGATATTGTGGCACGGGTGATTTTTGCCAATCGAAATTATGCTGTAGACAAGGAAAAAGAGTACTTCAATGTGGGCATGCAGTTTGTGTTTATTGAGGAAAGCGACCGCTCTGCCGTTGTCAACTACATCACAACTATTCAGTCCATAAGAATCCGACAGATACAGGGTTTTATCGAAGAACCATTATATGATGCCGGGAATGAAGTTCAGGC
>JBGSQR010000136.1:0-8556 GCA_041737975.1 Geobacterales bacterium
TACCTATCAGGTGGATGCAGGCAAACATTGCCATGCTGACGCCGGTTACTGCCATTACAATTTTTTTGCCGATTGAGCTGCTGAAAAAGTGCATATCTAATCCTTCCTTTACAAGAGTGGTGGACTTTATTGAACACAAAATTAAATATATAAAAACATGTAAAAGCGGAAAACTAAAATCAAGTGAAATGTTATCAATCAGTTCAGCGTAGTTCTATTGTGTAAAAAATAATACAGTTGGCAATTTGTTAATTGGTATGACAAATATCATGACTTTAATTGAATGTCTACTTTAAAAACAACTACATACTGGAATATGCTTTAGCTATGGTTATGGCGTTATTCATAAGGTTTCGTCATTGGCAGAGTCGTCTTTTTCTGCCCTCTTCAGGCGCTTGCACAATGCAGGCTGTGACATGCCAAGTAAGCGGGCTGCCATTGATTGATTTCCTTTGGCGCGCTTCATGGCTTCCTCCAACAGCAGACGAATTGATTGTTCTGGAGAAGGTAGTGTCGTCAGACTAGAAAATAGATTGGAGATCTCAACGACCTCTTCCTTCATAATAGTTTGATCAGTTTCCAGGCGTCCCATTGCTTTCAGAAACGGTGCCATGGAAAGGATGCCTGACTTGTGTTGTGCGATTGCGTCGAAGACCATTGATCTTAATTCACGCACGTTACCCGGAAAGGTGTAGGTTTCCAGAAGATGCAGCAGTTCCTTGGGTGGTGTTGGCTTCTTTTTGCCGGTATCTCTGGAAGCTTCTTCGAGGAAATGATCCAGCAGAACAGCAAGATCTTCCTTGCGTTCGTTTAGTGGTGGAATGTGAATTTTATGTGTCTGCAGCCGGTAGTAAAGATCTTTTCGGAAAAGATTGACTGACATTTTCGCCTGCAGATTGACATTGGTAGCAACGACCACTCGGGCTCGGAGCCTCTTTGGGCGATCGCTGCCAATTGGATAGTATTCGCCGTCGTTTAAGATGCGAAGTAACTTTAATTGAGATGAAATGCTCAGGTCTCCCATCTCATCAAGAAACAGAGTGCCCATGGCGGCTTCTTCAACCAGTCCATTTCTTGCCGTATCAGCGCCGGTATAAGCCCCTTTGACGTGTCCGAACAGAGTGTCTGCAAAAACGTTGTCATCAAGTCCGGCAACGTTGATACAGATCATGGGCCCGCTTCTGCCTGAAGCGGTGTGAATGGCGCGTGCAATGAGCTCTTTTCCTACTCCGCTTTCTCCGGTAATTAGTATCGGGTGGGAGCTGCCGGCAACAGACTCAATATATTGAAAAATTGATCCCATCACTTTATTTACTGTAATAATTTCAGCAAAAACATCCGGATGTTCAAGGATGCCGGTGAGAAGCCGATTACTAATATTTCTATTTTCAACTTCCAGTTCAATGCTGCGGATAGCGTGGTGTAGGGCTTTAATCAGGCGACCTTCGCCTTCTGTTTTTACGTGATAATCAAATGCGCCCAGTTTCATGCAATCAATGGCAACTTCTAACTGGTTCATGCCGGTCAATACTATTGTCAGTACTTGTGGGTGCTGTTCGGAAATTTGTCTAAGAAGCTCCTGGCCGGTAACATTGGGCATGTTTAAATCAAGTACAACAAGTCCGATATTGTTGTTGGAAAGCATATCCAGAACATAGCGACTCTCCTGGCAGAGCAGGATGTTGTTGATACCTGAGGTGCGTTCCAGAGAAAGGCTGAGCGCATCCAGCCATGCTGGCTCGTCGTCAACAAGAAGGATTTGAAAAGTAGGGTACAGGTTGTTATTCATGTGTTACCTCTTGGTTGGAAGCGGGAAGTCTTAGTATGGCGGTCGTACCCTTTCCGAGTTTTGATTTGTACTCAAGCGTGCCATGATGTTCATTGATAATACCGGAAGAGACAGAAAGACCGAGCCCCGTGCCACCGATTTTTCTTTTGGTTGTGAAAAAAGGATCCATCAGGCGTGGTAAGTTTTCAGGTGCGATCCCTTCTCCCTGGTCTGCAATTTCGAGTACTACCATTTTCCGTCTTTTGTCAAAAGATGTTGTCAGCGTGATGCTTTCATTTGGGTCTCTGAGTGCCTGACAGGCATTTAAAATCAGATTCAGGAGAACTTGTTCAATTCGGTGAGCATTTCCGGCAATCAAAGGGAGATTCATGGCGAAATTGGTTGAAAAATGATTTGTTGATTTTTGAATCTTACTTTCAACAAAGCGAAGTGCCATTTGGATAACAGTATTCAAATCAAACAGTGTGACATTTTCTGCATCATCCTGACGTGCAAAGTCTTTAAGATCATCAACGATCCTTTTAATTTTTTTTGCACAATCCTGTATTTCAGTAACCTTTGTGGGCATCTTATCACTAAGGCGGGAATAGGGCAGTCCTGCAACCATAAAATCTTCATGTGCCCTGGAATAGGCTTCGATTATTGGTTTCGTGTCTCTGATATAATCAAGTACGAGTGGTGAGTTCAACAGGATCAAGGCATTGGGGTTATTTATTTCATGTGCAACACCGGCAACAAGAATTCCCAGTGATGCCATTTTATCAGCTTGAATAAGCTGTTGTTGTCCTTGGCGGATTAATTCTGCGGTGCGTTTTCGTTCTAGAACCTCCTTTTCAAGTGCTGCTGTACGCATAGCAACTTGTATGCGTAAGGTTCTGGACCAGGTCAGCGTTACAGCAAGAATTAACAGTAATATCCCAATTGCCAGTATCCAGTAGCGGGCAATAAAGAAAAATGAAGGTTGAGGCGGCTCAAGTACTCCCAGCCATTTATCGTAGATGGCCTGGAATTGACCTGATTGTTTGATAATAGCCAAGCCTTCATTGAACTTGTCGATAATATCTTCATTTTCCTTCAGCGCAGCATAGCTGTATTTTACGCTGGCTATGTTTTTAGCCATTGTGACGATATTTGTAAGCTTATATTCATTGAGCAGATAAGCGGCAGGAAGGCTGGCAATAATTGTATAGTCATGTTTACCGTTGGCAATCAGCAAAAGGGATTCCGATTGTGTGTCTGTCAGAATAAATTTAGCATCCAGTTTAAGTTCGGTCAAATAGTCGTGAACATAACCGCGATTATGGAAGACTATTTCTTTTCCCTTTAAGTCTTCCATGCGTTTAATTTTGGGCGAATCTTTTCTAGCAAATACAGAATGGTTTGCGATCGAGTGTGGAGTAGAAAAAATTAGAGTTTTGGCTCTGCCTTCCGAGAATGAGAGTCCCTGGAGGACATCTATTTCACCGTTATCCAGCTTTGAGCGAATATTTGTCCATGACTCAAGTTTAATCTTGACCTTCATGCCCATCGCATCGGCGATTGCTTTGGTAAGTTCTACATTAAAACCGGTTGGATTTCCTGTTTTGTCTAAAAACTCATAGGGCGGATAAGCCTTGTTTCCTCCGACAACTATTGTGCCATTGTCTGTCGCGTTTGCTGAACAGGTAAATATGAAAGTTTGTAGCATTACCAGGAAAAGTAAGGTGAGGTTTGGGAAAAAATGATGAATTATTATTGACGGCATATTGAACAGTTACCTTGTTTAAAGACGAAATAAGTGTAGTTGTCAAAACAGTGTCAAGTTGAATTATCTGATTTAGTGTTCAAATTTGGAGTCATTTGTTGAGGCGGTAATAAAAAAATAGACCTATTCCATTGGTTATACTTTATAACCAGCATTTTTTAGAGATAAAAATGCAAATTTGTTATATTTCAATGTGTTGCAAGGCTAATTAAAAAAGAAAGTTATTGCTTGGTTATGTGTAATGGAAACCAGGTTAATTGTAAAAAGCTTTAAAAAATAACAATTTACTGAGGTGTAACGTATTGGCACGCATGGTGCAAATGGTATTTGCAAATAAACTGTTCAGGTAAACCCGATATAGCTTTTCTTCCGTAGTTAGATACTGCGGTTGTACCTGGCAGGGTTATGCTCCTGTCCCTGCCAGGATTTTTTCTAAGCAGTTTTTTAAACACAACAAACAACCTGAAATGATTAAAAGTTAATAGTCCTCTCAGGTCCACATAGTTTCCTCCCGTAGTTTAGCACTGCGGTTGTACCCGGCAGAGCCCCCATCCTCGTTCTGCCGGGATTTTTTTGCCTAAAATCTGTGATAGGCGTCCAATAGTTAAATTGTAGTTCTGTTTAGCTCTTCAAGATATTTCAAAACAAAATCCTGAACATTTCCCACGGCCAGCTTTATATTCCAGCGATCCATGTTGCGTTCTTCCACCATGTTACTGATACCTCTGATTTCCAGACAATTAATATTGTAGCGAAGGCTGGTCAGTGCCACAGCCGCACCTTCCATGTTTTCTGTGATAGCATTGCAGCGCAGGGCAAGTTTGTCGGCCTGTTTCAAAGAGCCGCTACAGGTTGAGACGGTTGTAGATCTTCCGACTGTAATAGCTATACTGTGGTGAGTTGCAACTTTAATGGCATTTTCAATGGCGTTTTCGGATAAAGGGATTTCGTTGTAATAGAGTTGCGAATTGCTTTTAAAATAGGGAAGTTTCATCGCTTGAAGGTCAAGCCAACCTGTTGATGTTATTGCGCCATCATCACCAAGAACTTCCACACTTGCCATTGCCAGATCACCGATTGAAAGCCCACTGTCCATATAGGCCCCGGCACAACCGGTGTTGATTATTAGTTGAGGCTCCAGTCGTTCAATCATTGCTGCTGTTGCTGCTGCCGCATTGATTTTGCCGATTCCCCCCACGCAAATAGCGACTGGAACGTTACCGATTGTTCCTGTGACGTAAGGGAAAATCACCGAATTTGCGTTTGAAAGATTTTCGAGGTGATGCTCAATTTTAGACGCCTCGAATTTCATTGCAACAATGATCAGAACCGGTTTCATCAAGTACCTGCCTCTGAAATGAAATTGGAAAGCCCTGAAGAGTTGCGGATTGCTTTCCGGGTATGTTGTGCTCCCGAACTGTATGTATGCGCTAACCGGCTTAGATCGTCAATCGTATCTATATCGTACCAGAGTGGAAGCAAACTAGCTCTCAATCCCAAAACGCAAGCCCGTTCAAGGCTGACAGGCAAGACCTGCGATGTACTCCAGGAAATACCCTCAAAGAGCTGTGGCTGTGCGTTCCGCATCCCCATCAAATAGTAACCGCCATCCTCGGACGGTCCAAAAACAATATCGGACTGATCCTGCTCCAGTGTTACAAACGCACGGCTGATATATTCCGGAGGAAGATCGGGCGAATCGCTGCCAATAATACAGCAGACATCAATGCCCAGGTTAAAGGCGTAGATAAAGGCATTCTTCATCCGCTCACCAAGATCTGCGCCGCATTGAAGAAAGGATTCAACATGCGGTGCGCTGAAAGTTGGAATAGAACTATCGTCTATTGCCCAAAAGACCATGACTCTGGTTCTCTCTAGTTTGGTGGTCAGTTCCAGGACGTCTGCCAGCATGGCGGTATACAAATCCGCTGCATTATGGTCTCCAATCGAGGCAGCCAGACGGGTCTTTACTTGGCCGGGGATTGGGGGGCGGGCGAAAATTATAAGTCCTCTGTTCATGTCCAGAATCAATTGGTGATGTCCTGTTTTCCTTTTACTGCGCAACACACATAATGAAAAGAAGCCCCTTGCTCAACCTCTTCTGTCCAATTCCACAGCCGCATAAGCCGAATGATTATGTATGGATTCGAAGTTTTCGGCCTCAACAGAAAACCAGGTAATGTTTTCCAGGTCCGCCAGTCTGGAATAAGCCTCTCGAACCATGTCCTCCACAAAACGTGGATTTTCATAGGCCTGTTCTGTGACAAATTTTTCGTCTTCACGTTTAAGCAGAGAATAGAGCGGGCTGCTGCCACATTTTTCAATCAATTCAATTAGGTCTTCAATCCAGATGAAGTCTCGATAGCGAACACGAACAGACATGACACTGCGCTGATTGTGGGCACCAAAGCGGGAGAGTTCCTTGCTGCATGGGCACAGAGATGTCAGCGGTACTTTAACTCCCAGTACAAAGTCAAGAGTTTCTGTCATGGAGGCGCTGAACTCGCAACTGTATTCCATCAGGCTTTTTGCGCCTGAAACAGGGGCACGCTTGTCGATAAAATAGGGGAATTGAATTTCCAGATGGGCGCTGTTGGAACCGAGCTTGGTCTTCATTTCATCCAGAATGGTTTCCAGTTTATCAAGCGCTATCTGTTCACGGTGTCTGTTAAGGATCTCCACAAAACGGCTCATGTGAGTGCCCTTGAATTGATGCGGCAGGTCAACGTACATGTTTACCCGGGCCACGGTGTGCTGGAGTGACCGATTCTTATCCATGACAACGATCGGATAGGTAATATCTTTGACCCCGACCTTGGCAATCGGGATTTTACGGTGATCAGGCCTTTTCTGCATATCAGGCATAGTAGCAGATGAGGTTTTTGTTAGTTTTTCTGTTTTAGTCATTTGCAATCTCCAGCATTTGCTCAATCTTTAGCCAGATCTCGTCACGCCCTTTTTTGGATAGCGCGGAAAAAAAGAGTAAATCTTCCTTGTTTTTGCCGATTGCTGCTGAAATAAGTGCTGTCTGTTTAGCCGTTTCCAGCTTGGAAAGCTTATCACATTTAGTCAAGACAATCAGTGGCGGGATGCCATAATTGGTCAGCCAGTTCAACATCTGCATGTCGCCGTCTGAAGGAATTCTGCGGATATCAAGAATCAGTACAACGGTTTTCAGGCTGTCGCGCTTTGCCAGGTAGTTTTCAATCATCGGTCCCCACTGTTTGCGAACGTCTGGTGGCGCCTTGGCATAGCCGTAGCCGGGAAGATCGACCAGTGTCAGGATTCCGTTGATATTGAAAAAGTTAATCAATTGTGTTCTGCCCGGAGTGTTACTGGTTCTTACAAGGGCTTTTCGATTGGCAAGAACATTGATCAATGAAGATTTGCCTACATTGGAGCGACCTACAAAGGCAACTTCCGGCAATTCAGCAGGTGGATAGTCTTTTGGCTTTACGGCGCTTTTTATAAAATCAGCCTGTTTCACATCCATGGTAAACCTCCATTTTTGGCATTATAATGCGCGCTTGTCAGGCGTTACAAGAGCTTATTTCTTTTATGTAAAATTTAGTTTCACATTCGGAGTTTCCGGATGTAAACAATTTAAGAAATGCGGTGGTGTTCATTTAAAGTCTGTGGTATAAAATATAACAGCTTCGTTTCGTCCCTCTCATACCTTTTCGACAGGAACCGATGACGACTTTTTCAGTGGACATATCTTTGCTTACGACCTATTCGCTACTATTTTTTTCTGTAGTTTTGATGTTGCACTTACTGAACATTGACAGGAAAAAAGTGTCACCCGCTCTTGCCTGCCATTTACAAACCCTTTACAAAATAACATCATTGCCCAAACCTTACTTTTTAAATGTTGCTGTCTCGAGATCCACGGACCAGTCAGTCCATATTATATCTTCAGGAGGAAGCGCACATGGAAAGTGTAAATGCCAAGGACCGTCACGGACATACGCCTCTTATCAATGCTGCCAAGGAGGGCCAGAAAGACTTTATTATTGACCTTCTGCATCGTGGTGCGGATCTCGCCTCCACCAGCCTGAAGGGGAAAACCGCTTTGCACTATGCCGCAGCCAACGGCCACACAGAAATTGCGAAAATGCTGATTGAAAAAGGTGCTGATGCAGATTTCAGAGATTTAGAAGGTCATACTCCGCTGATGTTAGCTGCAATTTATGGTTGCAACAAGACTATTCAGGCATTACTGGATGGCGGAGCCAATCCGGTGTTGATGACAAAGAGCGGAACAACTGCAGCTCAGTATGCAGAAAACAATAACCACCCTCTGGCCGCAGCAATGATTAAAAAAGCTGGTCGTGCAAAAACGGGGAACGCCTGAGAGGATTCATGGCGCTACGTTAAAAAAAGGCCATCCTGCAATACAGGATGGCCTTTTAGCATTTTAGCAGCAATCTAATTATTGGTTCAGTTTCTCAAAAAAACTACAAATGCACCATGGCCACCCATGTCTCTGGGGGCTGGTGCAAACTCCAGAACAAGTTTTTTGCCTTTATCACGCAGCCATCCGGCAACGGCCTGCTGCAGTACCGGTTCACCGGGGGAATTGAGTCCTTTACCGGTGATAACCAGAACAGCTTTCTCACCATAAGAGCTGGCATTACGAAGAAAACGTGGAAGTTCACTCAAAGCCTCTTCCCTTGTTAATCCGTGAAGATCAAGCTGCCGGTTAACAGTAATAATGCCTTTTTTGATCTGTCGCAGTCTGTTGGCACCAAGTGACTTAATTTCGTCACTTTCCGGGTATTGATCGCTAAAAGTTACATCCAGTTTCAGTTGGCTGATGGCTGTAGCAAAGGTCTCCCGTTCAACTTTTTCTACCACATTTTTGCGATCAGAAATGGTTGCTGTCGGGATATTTGTCAGCTTCTTGCCGGCAACAGGTTTTGTTGGCGCTGCCAGCTTGCTTAACGGTCTGACATCGCTCATCGCATCTAAAAACAGGTCAGAGTCTTTTGGTGCAACCGGCTGCAATGCGGCAACAGGTGCA
>JBGSQR010000193.1:0-1576 GCA_041737975.1 Geobacterales bacterium
CTGAAGGCCTGTTGTAGACCACAACTTTGATAGGCCGGGTGTGTAAGTGCAGCAATGCATTTAGCTTACCGGTACTAATCGGCCGTGAGGCTTGACCATAAAAATGAAATACGGCCCGGAGAGGGGCAACCCTCTCCAGGTCGATATAAATCAGACAAATCATACAAAACTAAAAAAACTATCCAACCAACGCAATTGCCAAGAAAAATTACGGCACAGGATTTTGGTTCAGATGCAAGGCAGTCAAGAAGCAGACTGTGAGGCGTAGCAGCGCTACGTTGAACAGGATGCGACGAAGACAACGCCGCAGATGACCAAAAGCCGAAGCCGGACAAGTTTCTCGGTGGCTATGCCGAGGGGGTCACACCCGTTCCCATCCCGAACACGGAAGTTAAGCCCCTCTGGGCCGATGATACTGCACGGGTAGCTGTGTGGGAAAGTAGGTCGCCGCCGGGAATTATTACAACAAAGAGAGCCCCGCTTCCATAAATGGATCCGGGGCTCTCTTGCGTCTGATTACTATATACAAAATATTGCTTATAGCTGACTAAAATCCAGAAGACTCACGATCGATAAATTCGAATAGGTAATCCTCCGGCTCTGCCGGGGTATTACCTATTCGAATAGACTAATCTTGAGATAACAAGCGGAAGTTGCAAATCGATTGACGTTAGTGTATTGAGTGCGGTATGTATATATAAAATTTATCACCTTGTTTTATATTCCGGGTGAAACCAAAACTCAGGAGGGATTTGAATGAAAATATTTCGTTACATTACCTTGTCTTTTATTGCAGTTGCACTGTTTTCATCTGTTTCTTTTGCTGCTTCTGAAAAACCCCGAATAGCTGTCATGCGTTTTACTAATTCCACAAATGCACATTGGTGGAGAAGCGGGACCGGTTCTGAATTATCTGATATGCTAACAAACGAATTGGCAAGCAGTAAAAAGTTTCGGCTGGTAGAAAGACGTGAAATTGAAAGTGTTGTAAGTGAACTCAAATTTGGTGAATCCGGTTTGGTTGACCCATCTACAAAATCAAGGCTTGGAAAAATTAAGGGCGCAAAATACTTGGTTATGGCAACCGTATCATCTTTTGAAGAAGGGGCGGAAAAATCCGGCAAAGGCATCAGCTTTATGGGTATCGGTCTTGACGCCAGCAGTGCCAAAGCTTATATAGCTGTTGATTTGAAGGTCGTCGATGTAGAAACCAGTGAAGTCATAGAAACCAGAACAATTGAGGGTAAATCTGAAAGTTCTTCCAAGGGAATATCAGGTAGTATAATGGGAGTTGGCGGCAGGACAAAATCCGAACAGAAAACACCGGTTGGTAAAGCTATCCGAGCATGTGTGATTAATATAGCTGAGTACCTGGAATGTACCATGGTTGATAAATCAGAAGAGTGCCTCGCCCAATATGCCGTCAGTGAGAAAAAACGGCGTGATAAAACAAAAAGTTCGATCAGTCTTGATGAATAGGCAATTGTTTGGTGATTGACAGTGATATGCTGTAAACAATTTGCTATGTAAATCCACACTACAATAATCATTCATGACCCTGTAACATGGCGCCCTA
>JBGSQR010000195.1:0-1945 GCA_041737975.1 Geobacterales bacterium
CGGGCTGGGAGTGCAGCAGGATATCTACAAGGCAGGTCTGGAAAAGTCCAAACTGCTGGATATGCAGATTACATATACCCAGAAACGTAGAAGCCTTGAAGCAAATCTCAATTACCTTCTCTATCGGCCTGACAACACATCGGTTGGTATTCTTTCGGATTTCACTCTGCCGGAACTTAAACTCTCAGCCGAACATCTGAACAGGCTAGCCCTGGAAAAACGTCCCCAGATCAAAAGCCTTGCCATGTTGACCAGCAAAGGGGAGGCTTCTCACCGGTTGGCACAGAAAGAATTCTATCCTGATTTTAACCTTTCCTTCGAATATATGTTCAAAGAAGCCGTGTCGACTGAAATGGTCAAGGACCCTGGATATAATATGTTCAGTGTCGGTTTGACTTTCAATTTGCCGTTCCAGCAGGAACGTCGCCGGGCCATGCTGGCTGAATCTAAATCAGAAACTATAATGGTTACGGAAGAACTTAATGGTCTTAAAAACAGCATCTCTTTTGCCATCAACGATACTCTTGCCCAACTGGAGCGTCGTCGTAAGCTGGTGGAATTGTACCAGGGCGGAATTATTCCACAGGCCGAGCAATCCCTGGAGTCGGCAGTGATTAGCTACCGGGTCAATAAGGTAGATTTTCTGACTCTTCTTGATGGCAGGGTTAATCTTTTTAATTACGAGCGCGAACTGTACGAATCGCAGGCCGAGTACATGATGAATCTGGCTAAACTTGAAGCTGTCGTGGGTATAGACATAGCGGTTCAGGATGTCACGTCCGTCTCGCCACCTTCTGTTGCACCAGTGCTCAGACAGTATCCGAACACTCAACAACATCAATAGAATTAACAATATCGAGGAAACGCCATGGTTCTGAACAAGAAAATCTCAATTCCTCTGATCATCATGATCTTGATCGCACTAGCCGGTGGTGGGTGGTATGCCTGGCAGCACTTCGGGCATGGCCATGAAGAAGAAGGCAAGGCAGCCCAGGGCAAACAGCTCTACACCTGCCCCATGCACCCGTTTATCATCAAGGACAAGCCCGGTATCTGCCCAATCTGCGCCATGGAGCTGGTAAAGAAAGTGGATGGGGCTGCAGGAAATACGCCCCAGACGCCCGAGCAGAAACAGCAGGCCGAAATGCTTGGACAGGTATCTCTCTCAATGACCCAGCGCGTAATGGCCAATGTGGCTACCATCGAGTCGAAACTGCAGACGCTCAACAAGGAAATCAATGCCGTTGGTATCGTTCAGTTCGACCAGTCCCGTCAGGCCAAGGTAACCGCCTGGATCTCGGGCCGCATTGACAAGCTGCATGTAAGTACTGTTGGTTCTTTCGTCAGCAAGGACAAGCCGGTGGCAGAAGTTTATTCGCCAGATCTGCTGGCTACGCAGCAGGAATATCTGCTGGCCGTCAAAAGCCGTGATCAGCTTAAAAAATCATCAATTCCATCCATTGCGCAAAATGGTGACGGTTTGGTGGCCTCTGCCAGACAACGGCTAATGCTGTTCGGTGTCAAGGATAGCCAGATAGCAGAACTTGAAAAAGCCGGCAAACCGAATATTCGTCTCTCGATCTACACACCTCTTTCCGGCGTTGTCATCGAAAAAATGGTTCAACAGGGGCAGTATGTGAACACAGGTGAAGTGCTGTTCAATATTGCTGACCTTTCCAGAGTCTGGGTGGAAATCGAAATTTTTGATAATGAAGTCCCTTATGTACGGGTAGGTCAACAGGTTGAAATTCGGTCTGCCATTGAGCATGGCATGAAATTCAGTGGAAAGATCAGTTACGTCTATCCGTTTCATGACCCCAAGACCCATACGGTCAAGGCCCGTGTTGAAATGCCGAATCCCAGGCAGATGTTGAAGCCGGACATGTTTGTAAATGCGATTATCAGGGTTCCGCTGGCCAAGGGCATAGTTGTTCCTGTGACAGCT
>JBGSQR010000214.1:0-4795 GCA_041737975.1 Geobacterales bacterium
ACTAACATAAAAGATCCGCTGAAAAGGATCGAAGAGGAATTGAAAAAATGCGTTAAATGCGGTGCCTGCCGGGCTAACTGCCCTGCCTTCAATGTCTTTGGCAGGGAAACGGCTGTTGCCCGTGGCAAGGTTGCCCTGATACAGCATCTGATCAAGGATGACATTGCACTGGATCAGGATACCTATATGGCCATGTCCAAGTGCCTGTTATGCGGCAGCTGTGCAGACAAGTGCCCCAATGACGTTCCAACCGATGAAATAGTCATCGCCGCCAGGGAAGCATTGGCTCAAAAACGTGGTGTGACTACTTTCCACGGCGCCCTTGGCATGGTCATGAAAAACCGCATGTTGATGAAGCTTGGCGCTGCTCTGGGTTACATGTTTGCACCGCTTTACTACAAGAAAGTACCGGCCACCTCCGGTCTGCGTCTCCGTTTTCCGGTACCGTTTATCGGCAACAAACGGCACATCCCCATGCTGGCTAAAAAACCGTTTATTGACCGGCATCCGGAGGTGATCCAGGGGGAACCGGGCAAGCCGAGGATCGTCTATTTTGTCGGCTGCATGACCAACTTTGCCTATACGGAAATTGCCGAGGCAACTCTGGCGCTGTTCCGCCATCTGGGCTGTACGGTAATAATTCCGAAAGATCAGCAGTGTTGCGGTGTGCCGGTTATTTCCGGCGGAGATCTCAACGCGGTAAAGCTACTGGCGGAAAAAAACCTGGAAGCGATTGAAAAGTTTGAATCAGATTATGTTGTAACCGCCTGCGGCTCCTGCGGCGGGGCTCTGCATCAGCTCTATCCGTCGGTTGTCGGCAAGCGTAACCCGGAACTGAAGGAACGGTTGGATGCTCTGGCAGCCAAAACCATTGATGCTTCACAATTGCTGCTCAAGCTTGGTCTCAAGCCGGCTGAAACCGGTAGCGGTGAAGCGATCCGGGTAACGTATCATGACTCCTGTCATCTGCGCACAAGCGGTGTGGTCAAACAGCCCAGAGAGCTTTTGAGAAATACACCGGGAGTTGAGTTCGTGGAAATGGAAGGGGCTGACCGCTGCTGCGGCATGGGTGGCACTTTCAATGTCTACCACTATGATGCTTCCATGGCCATCAATGACCCCAAGAGCCGGGCGATTATTGCTACGGCGGCCCAGGCGGTGGCTACCGGTTGCCCCGGCTGTATCCTGCAGATCTCAGACGGCCTTAAACAGCATGGTTCATCGGTAAAGGTTATGCATACACTGGAACTTCTGGCCAGGCAGTTGGGTGTCGGAAAAAAGTAGTTTTAATGTTAGTTGAAGGTAAAGCCCGACAGTGTATTGTCGGGCTTTCTTATGTGAAAACAATAGAAATATTCCGGTGAAGGTGGTACTCGTCACTGATGAAATAAATTAGTCAAAACCGCAGGAGATTGTGACTTGGAAATTGAATTGTCTCTGATAATCAAAACATTTCAGAATGTCAGCGTCATACTTGTGATTGCCTTTGCCACAACTCAGCTGCCGGCCTTCCGCAGAATGTTTCTCTCCTCCATGTCCCATCAGAAAGATAAAATTTTCCTGGCTCTTTTTTTCGGATTGTTCTCTGCGCTTGGCAATTTTATGAGCATTCCGTTGATGAACTCCCTGGCAAATACACGGATTATCGGTGTAGTGGTTGGCGGTTTGCTGGGGGGACCATTTGTTGGTTTTTTCGCAGGAGTTATTGGTGCGGTTGCCCGTTATTTTCTGGGCGGGTTCACCATGTGGACTGCAGTAATTGCCAATGTGGTGATCGGGATTTTTGCTGGAATGATTAACCGCTACTATGGCCAGAAACGTATAAATATCAGGATTGCATTTCTGACAGCCCTGATGTCTGAATTTATTCTGAAAACCATGATAGTGACCATGTCTAAACCTTTTGAAAAGGCCTGGGAGCTGGAAAAAACCATTGCAATACCGACAACCATTGCAAATACGCTTGGGGTGGTCCTGTTTTTCTATGTAGTACGTGAATTTTTCAGTCGCCAGGAAGTTGTTCAGGCTGAATCTGCTCAAAGTGCCATGCGTGTAATTCGGCTAACCAATGGTTTATTACGTCATGGGCTTAACGAACAGACTGCCAAGCATGTGGCTGAAACTATATATACTCAGACTGGCGCAGCGGCTGTGGCAATAACTGATCTGGAAAAAATGCTGGCGTATGTGGGTAAAGGTGATGACCATCATGTTGTCGGTACCCCGCTTTGCCTGTTATCGACAAAATATGTTTTAGAACATAAGAAGGTTTTTATCACTAACGACCGTCAGGAAATCGGTTGTCCGAATAAAGACTGTCCTTTAACGGCAGTTGTTGATGTGCCGTTGATAGTAGAAGGAAAGCTGCTGGGGAGTATCAAGATTTTCAAGTCCGGCAAGGATATTGTCACGCCTTATGAGGCTGAACTGGTTCAGGGTATTGCCGCTTTCCTTAGTCTGCAGCTGTTGCAGTTGAAGCTTGATGAACAGAGTTTTCTTCGTGATCAGGCTGAATATCAGGTGTTAAAAGCCCAGATCAATCCCCATTTTCTCTATAATACTCTGGGTACAATTAGGGCTCTGGTTCTGAAAAAGCCAGATACAGCGCGCGTCCTGATTAAAAATCTTTCCGATTTCATGCGTCAGACTCTGGATCGAACTCAGGAGATCACAACCATTTCTGATGATCTTGCAATAGTCAGGAATTATCTTAATATCGAAAAAGCCCGCTTTGGTGATCGGGTGATGATAATTGAAGATATTCCGTTGGAGTTGCAGAATGAAGCGATACCAGTGTTTTCTATACAGCCGCTGGTTGAAAATGCCATTAAACATGGTTTATCACCTCTGAAAGAGGGGGGCACAATCTGGATTTCTGCCTGGAGAAATAAGGATGGCTGTTTTATAGAGGTTAAAGATGACGGCACTGGAATTCCAAAGACTAAAATCAGCAAGTTGTTGATTGATGAACCTGCCTATGTCTCGACAACAGGGCAGGGGATCGGATTGAATAATGTCAACAAACGATTAAAACGTCTGTTCGGTGAAGAGTCAGGCATAAGGATCAGTAGTCGTTGGGGTGAGGGCACCAGAGTGTTGATTCGTCTGCCCAGCGGCAGTTCATCGCAGCAGGAGGCCAGATTAGGGGATACGGTAGAGACTCAAGGAGTGGCAGCATGAATAAGTTAAGGATATTGGTCGCGGATGATGAAGTATTGATGTGTGAAGAGTTGCTGGCCCAGTTTGAACAGTATCAGGATATTGAAGTTTTAGCGGTATGTCATGATGGTGATGACGCATTGTTGAAAATCAAAGAGTTAAAGCCTGATATAGTCTTTCTTGATATTCAGATGTCGGGAAAAACCGGTCTGGAGGTGGCTGCCAACCTGACGAAACAGATTTCTCCCCCAATAATTGTTTTTTTGACCGCATATGCTGATCATGCTGTGAAAGCGTTTGCGGTTGATGCTGTCGATTATGTCTTGAAACCATTTGATGATAAGGACATACAGAGGGTCATCAGCAAGTTGCGTAAAATCATGGCGGCAAAGGCCCTGGAAAAGAATATTGGAACATCATCCCGGGGTGATAATAACAGAAAATTCTGTGTGCATCACAGCGGACGTTTTGAGGTGATCGACAATGAACAGATTTTATATTTTTACGCAAAGGACAGGCTGGTATTCATTCAGACTGCAGATGACAGGCATTTTTCCGTAAAATCGTCATTGAATGAACTGGAAGAAAAACTGGATCATAAGCAGTTTATGCGTTGTCATAGAAATTACATTGTCAATATGGAACAGATCAAACATCTGGAAAACTGGTTTAATCGTGGCTATATGCTGATCCTGAAAGGTGATTTAAAAACAGAAGTTCCAGTAAGCAGGCTTTTTGTCAAACGGCTTAAGGAGTTTCTGGAGTTTGAATGATTGTCGAATAGCCTATCTTAAAATTTTAATGGTAATTCAGAGCGCAATAGTTCTGTTTGTTTCGAGATCCCCATTTTATATTAATAACACCATTTTTTTAATTATTAATCCCGCCTTGATGTCTTCTGTTTTTCATTAAATTTAATTTCCGTGAGTGCCCATTAACTGCTTGTCATAATGAGATTTTATGTTATTATCGCTGAAATTAGTTTTACTAGAACATTGTTTGTTCTTGACTATTTCATTGTTAAAGGAGGGGCTGAAGTTCGTTTGCGGCGTAACAGAGGTGTTTATGCTATTCGAATTTAAAAGGAGAATTAATTTATGAAAACCAGGTTCAGATTTTTAGCTGCAGTTTTATTGACGCTTGTACTATCCACCCCTGCCTTTGCAAAAGTTGTCCTTAAGCTTGGTCATATTGCCGAACCAACCAATCCGTATGCCATGGGCGCTGATTATTTTGCCAAACTGGTAAAACAGAAATCAAAAGGCGATATCGAAATCAAGGTTTTTCCCTCATCACAACTAGGAGCACAGAAAGAACTTATTGAAGGGCTGATTTATGGCACAGTTGATATGACCCTGACCGGAACAGCGGAGCTTGGTACATTCCAGCCACAGATGGCTCTTTTTGATATGCCTTTCCTATTTAAAGATCGTGCTCATGCATATCGGGCGCTTGATTCAGTGGGTATGGAACTTGGAAAGCCTCTTGAGGCCAGAGGGATCAAGTTGCTTGGCTATATGGAAAACGGTATCCGTCACCTCACAAATAACGTTCGTCCTGTCAAAAGTCCTGAAGATATGAAAGGTCTTAAGATACGTGTTATGAATAATAAGGTTTATGTTGAAATGATTAAGTC
>JBGSQR010000140.1:0-16034 GCA_041737975.1 Geobacterales bacterium
AACAGGAACAGGATCAGCCAGAAGGGAATCGAGCCGATGGTCAGCAACAGGACGCGGGCAAAACTGTCCTGCATCAGCGGGTGATCAATTCGTGGAATCAGCTTATAGCCGCTCTGGGATGCCTCCCAGACCATCTGGTTGCCGGTGGGGTAGGCGAATGCCGCCACCAGAACCGGGATCACACCGAAAATGACATCCCGGGCCGATGCCGTACCGGCATATTCCATGTTAACCAGCACGATGCCTGCGAAGATCAGGCCGGTCAGCAATATGCCTTTGAGCGGAACCTGTTTGCCCATGGAAATCAGAACAATCGGGGTGGCCAGGATGGTGATCTGCCAGGTGGTGGCAATGATCCAGCCCGGTGCATATGAGGCACTGAAGCAGAGCAGGGAGTAGAAAACTCCGAAACCGATCCCCCCGGCGATGCACCAGAACAACCAGAAACGGCAGAAAACCCGGATAATTTCCAGCAGGTATTTTGCACCTTTTGTAAAAAGCAGGTACAGGGTCAGCATGGCAAACATATAGCCGAAGCGCAGGCTGGCGGTCCATAGCCAGTGCCCGCCTTCCAGGCTCATGGCCCTGTTCAGTACAAAGGTACTGCTGAAAAACAGGGCTGATATGGTGCCAAACAGGATTAAGCGAAACATTGTACTCCAGTTCGTATACAAGGTTTTGGAACGGTTATTCTGCGATATTACCGTCTACTTCACATTAGTAGTGACTAGCGGGCCGCCTGTTCAATAGTGGTTATCACACCCAACTTGGCAAGCTTGTTTGCCATAATTACCGCATCCCTGATAGGAAAGCTTTCGGTACTTTTCATCTGCCACTGTTTCAAAGGCAGTGTCAGTTTGATTATTGTGGTTGAAATGCGTTTATCGGCCAGTCGCTTTTGTTCAGCCAAAGCTAAAGCTTCGGTCAATTGGGATCCGGCAATCACTAAATAGCCCTGATCATTTTTCAGTACAAAAGGAGATTCACAATGTCGCATCAGTTCGGCCTTGCGTTTTTTCGTTGGTTCAATTGAGTAGAAGGTATCGGCAATCAGGCGGTATACGGTGCTCTCCTCGGTTTTTGGTACCAGCATGGCTTTGGGGATCAGGGAAAGAAACTTGAGGCACATGGCATCAACTCGCTTCTTGTTGGTTGACGGCAGTGTGACCAGGCGGTGTTGAACAGGAGGTAGTTGGTTTATGGTTTCAAATTTGTCTGCAGTCTTTTTGTTGTCTGATATTTCTGCGGATAATGCTGATCCACTGTAAAAAATAACTGAAATTAGCAGTAATATTAGTGGGGTGGCTGAAATTTTAATCATAATCCTGTTGCCATGGTTCTTCCGATGAATTTTTGAAAAGCCAGATTAGCGCATTATGCCGTAAAAGCAAATAAACAATCTTGAACTGCAACGCTATTACTGCTGCGTCCGAATGTGGCTAGCTTTCCAAGGTTGTAGCGCTGAAATATCACTTGCAAATTCGGGAATAAATATATACTTTAAATATATATTGTGTGGAGGCAATTATGAAAACTGCAAAATTATTTCAAAATGGGCAAAGCCAGGCTGTCAGACTTCCCAAAGAGTTTCGCTTTGATGATACCGAAGTGTTCATTAAAAAGACCGGCAATGTTGTCCAGCTGATTCCGCGCAGCGATTCTTGGAATTCCCTGTTTGGGAGCCTTAAAAAGTTCTCCAGTGATTTTATGGTTGAACGTGTACAGCCAGAGCTGGACAAGCGGGAGACTTTCTGATGAAGCTGATGCTCGACACCAATATTTGTATTTACATTATCAAGCAACAGCCAGCTGCTGTGCTGAAACGTTTTCTTGAATACCAGATTGGCGACATAGGCATCTCTTCCATTACTCTTTCTGAATTGCGCTATGGAGTTGCCAACAGTACACACCAGGAGAAAAACTCCAAAGCCCTTGATGAGTTTATTACTCCTTTAGAAGTTGTTTCTTTTGATGAAGAGGCAGCCTATGCTTATGGTGAAATTAGAGCAACTCTTGAAAAGGCAGGCACGCCAATTGGTGCTATGGATATGCTGATTGCTGCTCATGCCGTGTCGTTAGGAATTCCTCTGGTTACTAATAACACACGCGAATTTGTACGTATTACACCCCTCAATGTTATTGATTGGATAAATTAGTTTCTTTCTCTCCCTACACCTGGTAGGTCAGGAGCCTTTCGGCTCCTTTCCCCCCTCAGAACCGTACGTGAGAGTTTCCCGTCATACGGCTCAAGCCCTCCAAAGTAATCTCCCTCTCGGGATACCCGGCTATCTGTTTCTTCCTTGCTTGTTGCCCCTTCACGCCTTTTTCCTGGCGACGCGGTCTGCAAACCTTCGTTTTTGCTCGGCCTTTCGCTATTTAAAGTATTCTGCATACTTTGGATCGAAGGGATTGGCTGCACCTCGAATCTTGATGTGTCTCTCGATTTTGGTGCTGGCAGCTTTGATGAGTGTTAAACCTGCCACCATCCACTTTCTTGGTTTATTCATCATTATTCCTGTTCGTTGCTTAACGTGGTGGGGGCGCACCAGCGGCGCGAGCTTTTCCGCGCCGCCTGTGTGCCGCCGCCATGTTGGGCTCCTGATCTCTTCCGGTTGTTGTTTCCTCTCCTGGGTTTGTTGCTTTTCTTTACTGCTCTGCCAAGTTATGGTTCGTTTGGTTTTGATTTTTGACTTTTATTATACTGAACAAAGAAGTTTGGCTTTAAACCTGCCGATGAGCCAAACAGTATGCAGCATCGAATTGCAGAGGAGGAAACAGCAGGTCGTGTTTTTGATAAGCCGTTTGCGACATCAGCAGCGATCCCTGTGTTTACAGCGCGCCAATCACAGTATTCCGTGGCCGGATATCAGGAGAAGTCCAACTCTCCGGAGTGGGATGTGCTCGTCAGTAAACTGGCTGATGAGATAAAAGTTCGCCACTATTCCCGGAAGACATTAAAAACTTATGCTCACTGGTCACGTCAGTTTCAGCGCTTTCTCAAAAACAAGCCCCCACAGGAGTTGTCAACTGACGACGTAAAGGAATATCTGACATATTTGGCGGTGAAGTGTAAGGTTGCCGCATCTACCCAGAATCAAGCATTTAATTCGCTGCTGTTTCTCTACCGCCATGCGTTGAAAAGGGAATTTGGGGTTCTCAAGGAAGTGCCGAGGGCAAAGAAGTCGCTTTATATTCCGATGATGCTCTCTATGTCTGAAATTGACGCAATTCTTAAGAAGCTTTACTACCCATACAACCTCTTTGTAAAGGTTCTGTTTGGATGCGGACTACGGTTATTTGAAGGGCTGCAAATCCGGGTGAGTGATTTTAATTTTGAGGCTGGTAAATTGTTGGTACATGGCAAGGGGAAAAAGGATCGCACCGTGCCGATTCCGGAGTCAATCACTGATGAATTGAAAACACAGATTGAAAAGGTGGCGAGATTGCATGAACAGGATCTGGCGGCAGGATATGACGGAGTATTTCTGGATGACGAGATTGAGAAAAAATATCCCAAGGCGCCGAAAGAGTTCATGTATCAGTGGGTGTTTCCGCAGCAGGCGTTGACCATGGTTGAAGAAACCGGGGGGCGGCGGCGCTACCATCTTCATGAATCCCAGCTCCAAGGCGCTCTATATCATGCTGTCCGCAAGGCTAAGATCCCCAAAAAAGTTACCGCCCACACCTTCCGTCATTCCTTCGCCACCCACCTGCTACAAGCCAATTACGACATCCGAACCATTCAGACATTACTGGGTCATTCCAGCCTGAAAACAACGATGATTTACACCCATTGTGTGCCGGTCAGGACGATGAAAGAGGCTAGAAGCCCGCTGGATTTTCTGGATTGAATGATGGGCCTGCTATTCCCGTGTAGCACAAAAATAAAGAGGGGCAGGCAAATCGCCTATCCCTCTTGTTTCAGTTATCTTAAAAAACAGAAACTACATTTCCATAATCACAGGTAGGATTACAGGTCGTCTTTCGATGGTCTTTTTGAAAAATCTCCTCAAACTCTGACGAACGATCTGTTTGACCTCTTCGCAGTCGCAGCGCATCTCTTCATTCAACTCATTCAGTGCGTCAGTCACAACGCAGCGGGCCGTTTCCAGGTAGTCCTGGCTCTCGTCCTCAAAGACAAAGCCGCGCGAGACGATGTCCGGGCCGTAGATGACTGTGCCGCTGGACTGGTTGATGCCGATGATGACTACCACCATGCCGTCTTCCGATAGGTGCTTGCGGTCTTTCAGTACGATGTTGCCAACATCGCCGACCCCTTTGCCATCCACAAAAACCCGGCCTGACTCTATTTTCTCCACTATGGCGCCGGTGTCGGAGTAGAAGGAGATTACATCGCCGTTGGTGGCCAGAATGCAGCGTTCTTCCGGGATGCCGACCTTTTTCGCCAGTTCGATATGCTTGACCAGCATGCGGTATTCGCCATGAATCGGGATGAAGAAGCGTGGCCGAACGGTGTTCAGCATCAGTTTCAGTTCTTCCTGGCTGGCGTGACCGGAGACATGCACTTCGGAAACCTTTTCGTGAAAGACCTGTGCGCCGCGTCGGTAGAGGTGGTTGACCAGTTCTGAAATGGTGCGCTCGTTGCCCGGTATGACGCGGGAGGAGAGGATAACGGTGTCGTCCTTTTCCAGTTTGATCTGCTTGTGATCGTCCATGGCGATGCGGGTCAGGGCACTGTTCGGTTCGCCCTGGCTGCCGGTGGAGATGATGCAGACCTGTTCCGGCGGCAGGTGGTTGAGTTCCTTGATGTCCATCAGGTCGCTGTCGGAGATGGTCAGGTAGCCGAGTTGGCGGGCAATGCGCACATTGGCAATCATGGAACGACCATTGAGCAGGATCTTGCGACCGCAGTTGATTGCCACATCCGCCACCTGCTGGACACGGTGAATGCTGCTGGAAAAGGCGGCCACGATGATGCGCCCTTTGCACTTGGGGAAAATTTCGGCAAAGGCTACGCCCACCTCCTTTTCCGAGAGGGTGTATCCTTCGCGTTCCACGTTGGTGGAGTCGGACAGCAGAGCCAGCACACCGGCTTCGCCGTAGCGGGAAAGGCTGGCCAGGTCGGTCAGTTCTCCATCCACCGGGGTCTGGTCGATCTTGAAGTCGCCGGTGTGGATTACGACTCCTTCCGGAGTAGTAATGGCCAGGGCGCAGCCATCGACAATCGAATGTGCCACACGCAGAAATTCAATACTGAAATTACCCAGAGTGATGGTTTCGCGCGGCTTGACTACGATTAACTCGACCTGATCATCCAGTTTGTATTCTTTCAGCTTTTCATTGACAAAGCCCAGGGTCAGGGCGGTGCCGAAGACCGGAACGTTCAACTCTTGCAGAATAAAGGGGAGGGCGCCGATATGGTCTTCGTGGCCGTGGGTCAGGCAGATGGCCCGGACTCGTTCTTTGCGTTCCCGCAGCCAGCTGATGTCCGGTATGACATAGTCGATGCCGAGCATGAACGGTTCAGGAAACATCAGGCCGCAGTCCACGATGACGATATCGTCACCGCATTCATAGGCCATGATATTCATGCCGATTTCACCCAGTCCGCCCAGCGGTATGATTTGGAGAGGAAAATTTGATTCTGTCATAGTTATCTTTCGTTTTGCAGCGGGACCAGCTCGCTGATTCTTTTGTCGCAGCGTGCGATCCAGTCCAGTCCGGGACTTTTCAGCCATTTAACAGAATAAAAAGAGCTGCGCAGGGCTCGGTAGGCGATAAGGGCGCGCTTGATGTCACCTTTTCGCTCGTTGTTTTCGGCTATGATCCAGAGCTGTTGGGCAGCCTGTTCAATTTTGGGGTTGTTGGGGATGTACATGTGGATGGCGGCTTCATATCCGGCCACCGCAGCTACAAAATCACCATTGATAAATGCCTTTTCGCCTGCGGCAAACTGTGTTTGCAAGCGCCACCAGGTGCTGGCAAAAAACAGCAGCAGCGTCAGCACAATCAGGATGGTTCCGTTAAGGAGTATTTTGATAAGGTGGTTATTCATTGATTACCTGAAAAAGTCCGGGATGATGGTCAACAGTGTGCCGAGCAGCATGATTGCAAGACCGGAAAGGGCGCCCAGCGCGGCACAGATGTCCAGTGGTCGTCGCAGGGTATGGGCGGCGGGCATGGCCCAGATCATGACACCCAGGCCGATTATTATCAGCGGTATGAATTTCAGGCCGGCGTACATTTAACTCTCCAGTGCCGATGCTATGGCGCTTTCAACTTTAGTCATCAGTATGGATTCGGCTTCACTTCTGGAGACACCTGTGGCCGGCATAACCGGCGGGTGCAGTGTGACTGAAATGGTGCCACGGTAGAGCCTTTTTTTGTTGGCCGGATTGATTCTGCCGCTGCCGTTGATGGTGACCGGAATGACCGGTACACCGGCTTTTTGTGCCAGCATGAAACCACCCCGTTTGAAAGGCAGCAGCTGCAGGTTGCGGGTGCGTGTTCCTTCCGGAAACAGGACCACGCTTTTACCTGAACGGATAACCGAAGCAGCGAATTCCATGCTTTTCAGTGCCTTGCGTCCATCGCTGCGATCCAGCGGAATATAGCCACCGCGCCGCATGGATGCTCCGAATATGGGAACATCAAACAGTTCTTTCTTTGCAATCCAGTGAATCTGACGCGGTATGTTGGCCAGCATGGTCAGGATGTCGAAGTTACTCTGGTGGTTGCTCATGAAGATGACCGGTCCTGACGGAATATTTTCCAGGCCATGAATTATTACATCGACACCGGCCATGCCCAGTGAAATTCTAGCCCATAGCCGGGCGTGAAAGGCATAGGCTCTGCCGGTTGAGTCGAAAAAGGTGCTCAGCAGGGCGCTGGCAGCAAATAAAAGTGTCAGCGGAATAAAAACCGCCAGAAAAAGATATGCGCGTAACATTACTAGCTCCTGTATATTGACCGTACAATTTACTTTTTTAGAAACCTTGAGTCAAACTAAATATCTCAGTAAAAAAGCTTGAATCTGTGTATGGAATCCGGTTTTTGTGGTATTTTTTAAAGATAAAAAAGCAATTGAACTCAAGGAGAGGCAATATGGCCATCCCTGAAACAGAAAACAATTCATTTATCGCCGCTGCTTCCTGGCTGGTTTCGCCGCAGACCGAACCACTTGCTGGTGGTGCTCTGCTTGTGCGTAACGGTGAGGTGGTTGAGGTCGCAAGTCTGTCAATGCTGAAAAGCGGCCATGATGTGCCTGTTGTGGAGTATCCCGGTTGTGCCATACTGCCCGGTTTTGTCAATACCCACACCCATCTGGAGTTGACCCACTATCCGTCCTGGCGGCTTAAAGCCAATATGGACTACCATCCGCGCCGCTTTGTGGACTGGATTATTCAACTGATCAAGATTAAGCGGCCATTGAAGGTAGAGGATTACCGGTCGTCGGTTCTTGAAGGTGTGCGCATTTGTCTGGAGTCGGGGACTACGTCAATCGGTGAGATTGTCAGTAATCCGGCAGTTTCTGATTGTTACGGAGAAACAGCTGTTTCCGGACGACTTTTTTATGAGGTGCTGGGGCAGGATCCGACCCGCTTCAACGGCATGTTGAGCAAGGCGGTTGAGTATGCTGTAAATTGTTTGCCAGCCGGTTTTACTCCGGGGCTTTCCCCCCATGCGCCATATACAATTGCCGATGCAAACTACCCGCTGCTCAAATCGGTCGGCCAGTCAGCCTCCCTGCCTTTTGCCATACACCTTTCCGAGTCACAGGAAGAGACGGATTTTGTTTTTGACTCCAGCGGACAACTGGCGGAAGTCTTTTATCCCTATGTTTCCTGGGAACAGTACCTGATGCCGCCACGAAAATGCAGTTCTACTGCGTTACTGGATGGAGCCGGTATGTTAAAGCCGTGTACTCTGGCGATCCATTGCGTGCATGTAACCCGTAATGATGCTGAAATTCTTAAAAACAGGGGAGTTCATGTGGCACTTTGTCCACGCAGCAACGAGCGTCTCAGTGTGGGTAAGGCGCCGGTCAGCCTTCTGAAAAAGTTTGGTATACCGCTATCGCTCGGGACAGATTCCCTGGCAAGCAATGATTCTCTTTCCATGTGGGACGAGATGCGTTTTGCTCTGGAAGTTTTTTCCGGTGTGCTGGGTCCAACGGAGTTATTAATCATGGCAACCATCGGTGGTGCCTCTGCCCTGGGAATGGGCGACAAGGTGGGGACATTGGAGGTTGGAAAACGAGCGAATTTCCAGGTTGTTTCAGGTTTTGGAGAAGTCTCTTCGTCGGGGAAACTGGTGGAGCAGATTGTTTTGCGCGCCAAGGTGGAAGAGGTTTATGCGGGAGGAGTCCGTTTTAGCGGATAGCTGTTTAGCGGTTAGCGGTTAGCGCATAGCGATTAGTATTTAGCGTGTAGGGAAAGATTTTACTAACCGCTAATCGCTGCACGCTAATCCCTATAAAAAATCAATTCTGATTCGAATCAAATATCTCCGCAAAAATATGTTTGATATCACTAAACGCGGTCAGGATGGTCGGATCAAAGTGATGAGGCATGGTTCTCCCGTCACCGTTAAGGATAATATCGCAGGCCTTGGCATGGTCAAAGGCCGGTTTGTAGACACGGCTGTTACGCAGGGCATCATACTGGTCGGCCAGCATGACTATCCTTCCTTCCATGGGGATTTCCTCACCAACAAAACCATGGGGATAACCTTTGCCGTCCCAGCGTTCGTGATGACAGGCTGCGATTGTAGCACCCATCTGCAGCATGGCGTGGGAGGAGCCGCGCAGAATTTTCTCGCCGATGGTTGTATGTTGTTTGATAATTGTAAATTCATCCTGAGTCAATGAGGCCGGTTTTAGCAGGATTGAGTCCGGAATGCCGATCTTGCCCACATCATGCATTGCGGCGGCGACTGATATGTTTTCAATAAAATCTTCCGGCATGCCGAGATGGATGGAGATGTTTTTTGCGTACATGCCGATTCTGGAGATGTGCAGGCCTGTATCCTCATCCCTTAGTTCGGCGGCAGAGGTCAGGCGTTCAATGATTTCCCGGCTCATGTTGGTCAGCTTTTTTAGAGCTTCGTTCAACTCTGTTGTCCGCTGTCGGACGGTCAACTCCAGATCTTTTTTGTAGTTCTTTTCGATGTTGGTCAGGCGCTTGTAATTGATCCCTTTTTCAATGGCATGAATCAGATATGGTGGACGATAGGGCTTGATGATGAAGTCGAATGCACCCATCTGGATGGCTTGAACAGCTGTATCCAGGTCGGCGTAGGCGGTCATCAGCAGGACCGGAGTCTCCCGGTCGAGAAACCTGATTTTTTCCAGCAATTCGATGCCGGTGATACCGGGCATATTCACATCGGTCAGGACCAGGTCGACCGGTTCACTGACAAACCTTTTGATGGCATCATGGCCACTGCTGAATGCATTTACTGAAAAACCATGGTCTCGCAGGAGTGTTGTTACGCTGTCAAGAACATAGCGATCATCATCGACTACAAATATGTTACCTTTTTTTTCAGGTTTCATTTTCCATAATCTCCCTGATTTTCATAAGCAATTCTTTGGGCATGTATGGTTTGGCCAGGAAGTGTATTTTTGAACTCATGGTCAAATCTTTTTCAATAGTTTCGGACGGATATCCGCTGCAGAAAAGAACGTTGATATCCGGTTTGATGGTCTGCATCGTTTTGTATGTTTCTACTCCGCCCATACCGGGCATGATCACATCCAGTATGGCAAGGCTTATATTCCGGTTCTGCTGGCGAAATAGTTCCAGGGCCTCAAGACCATCCTTGGCGGCAATTATGGCATAGCCGAACTCTTCCAGAAGTTTTGTATATAGTGTGCGCATTGAATCGTCATCTTCAGCCAGCAAGATCATTTCACTGCCGCCGGTATAGGTGCTTTCAGGCTCCATGGATTCAAAACGCTCATTTTCCGAATTGGAAAAAGGCAGGTAGATGTTGAATGTGGCTCCCTTGCCCGGTGTGCTGGTGCAGGTAATGTAGCCGTTATGCTTTTTGATTATGCCGTAGATGATTGATAAGCCTAGGCCTGTGCCTTTGCCGGTTTCTTTGGTCGTGTAGAACGGGTCAAAGATGCGCTTGAGAGTCTCGTCATCCATTCCTTCTCCGGTGTCTGTAACGGAGAGGAGTGCGAAGATGCCCGGAGTTCCGAAACCATGCTCCTGGATGAATTCATCGTCAATTTTGATGGCTTCGGTTTTGATGACAATGGAACCGCCATCCGGCATGGCGTCCCGTGAATTGGTAACCAGATTCATCAGGACCTGTTCGATCTGGACACTGTCCACCAGTACGGGGAGTGTGTCAACATCAAGAATGCTGATCATTTGTATGTCTTCACCAATCAGACGCAGGAGCAGTTTCTTGATTCGCTCGATAATGTCGTTCAGGTTGATATGGATAAGATTGGTGTCCTGTTTCCGGCTGAAGGCCAGCAGTCCCTGAGTCAGGCTGGAACCGCGTTCGGCAGCGGAAAGGATGTGTACGGCTGTTTCCTTTAGGGGACTGCCGGAGGGGAGTTTCATCTGCAGAATACTGGCATAACCGATAATTGCGGTCAGGATGTTGTTGAAGTCGTGTGCGATACCACCTGCCAGTTGGCCGATAGCCTCCATTTTCTGCGAGTGGCGCAACTGGTTTTCCAGCGTCTTGCGATCATCGATATCCTCTTTGATGGCGATGAAGTTGGTGATGACGTTTGCCTTGTCCCTGATAGGTGATATTTGCGCCAGTTCCCAATACATATCGCCATTTTTCTTTGTATTGCGGAATTCACCATGCCACACATTGCCGGCCATCAGGGTGTTCCACATTTTTTTATACTCCGCATCACTGGTATAGCCTGACTTAAGGATGCGCGGGTTTTGTCCGATCAACTCATTGCTGGTATATCCGGTAACTTCTGCAAAATGTGGATTTACGTATTCAATATTGCCCTGGATGTCGGTAATGATGATCGAAACCGGGCTTTGTTCAACCGCGTAGGTAAGTTTATGCAGGGAAATTTCGGCCTTTTTGCGTTCCATCAATTCTTTCTGTGCTGATTCAAAGAGGCGGGCGTTATCAAGTGCTATTGAGGCCAGTTCGGCAAATTTCTGCATAGTCTCAATTTTTGCGGTATCAAACTCCTGCTGTTCGTCAAGATAGGCCAGCCCGATAACGCCGGTAACCCTTCCTGCCGAAGTTAGCGGTATTCCGAAGGTGGCCTTAATTTGTTCATATCCAGGGTGTTTGAAACCTTTGTCCCACTTACTGTAGTCCCTGGTGACAAATGGTTTGCCCAATTCCCAAACATGGCCGCCGATTCCCTGGCCGCGTTTTAGCGGTGGAACATCCAGCACTTCGTAATATCCGGTTTTTACCTGCAGGATCATTTCGGTTTTGCTGCTGTTCAGAAGGTAAATAAAGCCATGTTCCGTGTTCATCAACTTTGCTGCTCTGGTAACAATGTCTTTGAGCAGGCTGTTCAGGTCAAGTCGGCCTATAATGCCAAGAGCTGTGTCATGAACGGCAAGCAGGTAGTCGTTCTGGCGATTCAGGGCTTCTTCACTGGCTTGCAGCGCCAGCACACCTTTCTTGATGACCGTAATGTCATCAAAGCTGCCGCGTATCCCCTTGAAAACAAGTTTGTCATCAAAGACCGGTCTGCAGACATGATTTACCCAAACAGTAGAGCCGTCCCGGACGACAATAGCCAGTTCAATCGGGTCGCGGGTTTCACGATGTCCTTCAATGTTTTTATGTTGGTCCCACACTTGCTGAAAGTCAGGATGGATAATGCGGTCCAGCAGTTCTGCATCGCGGTAGAATTCTTCATCGGTATAGCCGGTGATGCGCTCGCAGCAGGGCGTAATGTAAAGTATGGTTTTTCTGTCCGGAGTCAGCCAGAAACAGAGATCCGTTGAAAATTCCGTAACTGTGCGAAATATTGGTTCCCGTTTTTCAATTTCTTCCTGTTCTTGATCCCGTTGATTGATCAATTTGTTGAAAGCGTTTCCAAGGATTACAACTTCTTTGACGGTGCTTCCGCTAAATAGTCTGTTACTGCCGGTTTTTGAAGGCAGCTGTTCGATGTGTTCCTTGAAATCAATCAGAGGTTTGGTGAGTTGTCCCCAAAAGTGACGTATGACCAGAAATACAAACAAGACCGTCGGAATGATGGCGATTAGAAAAGCCAGTCGTAGTTTGTTGATTAGTTCGTAAGCGTCAGCGGTGGGGATGCTGCTGTCCAGAAGGGTGTTGCTGAAAAAGTCGAGAGGGAAATACAGCAGGACAATGATAATCAGACTGACCCCCAGCGACAGGTTAATTGCTGAAATGGCAACTGGAGGTGATTTTATTGGCTTTTGCATGGGGTGTCCCGACATGGTAGTCAAAGTTATAATTGAAGCACTATATCATAAATTCAAGAGACAAAAAGCCCCTTTTGATTTTAATCTTACAATCTGAGGGAGTGGCTGCAAGATGACATTTCCGTTTTACATCACAGCCTCCATGGTCTATGATAAACAATTATTTTTTTAAAGGAATCTAGCGTGGATAAATTAATCATCAAAGGCGGCAAAAAACTAAAAGGCGAGGTTACGGTCAGCGGTTCCAAGAATGCTGCCCTGCCCATATTTGTCTCAACCATCCTGGCTCCGGGCTGTAACGAGATCGGCAATGTGCCTTTTCTGCGGGATATCAACACTACTATCAAGGTGCTGGAGTCACTTGGGGCACATGTGGAGGGCGACGGTCACCTGGTCAAAATTGATACTTCCGGCATCAACAGCCATGAAGCTACCTACGACCTGGTCAGGACTATGCGTGCTTCCGTACTGGTTCTGGGTCCATTGTTGGCCCGATTCGGCCAGGCTCGTGTTTCTCTTCCCGGTGGTTGCGCCATCGGAGCCCGTCCAATCAATCTGCATCTGAAGGGACTTCAGGCTCTGGGTGCGGAAATTACTCTGGAACACGGATATGTGGAGGCAAAGGCCAAACAGCTGAAAGGAGCACGTATCAATTTCGATGTCTCAACCGTTGGCGGGACTGAACATCTGATGATGGCGGCAGCCATGGCCAAGGGTGAGACGGTTCTGGAAAACGCCGCCCGCGAACCGGAAATTATTGATCTGGCCATGATTCTGAACAAGATGGGGGCCAGGATTGAGGGTGCCGGTACGGATACCATCAGAATCATGGGTGTGACTGATCTGCAGCCGGTCAGCTATGATGTCATGCCGGACCGCATCGAGGCCGGAACGTTCATGATTGCCGCAGCCATGACCGGTGGCGACATTACAATTAAAGGCATGAAACTGGAACACCTGGACGCTCTTGTATTCAAAATGCAGGATGCGGGTGTGGAAATCACCAGCCGTGATAACATCGTCAGGGTCAAGGCACCGAAAAAGATCAGCAGCGTCAATATTAAAACCAGACCTTACCCCGGCTTTCCTACGGATATGCAGGCCCAGTTCATGGCTATGATGTGTCTTGCCGAAGGGGCCAGTGTTATCAGCGAAAATATTTTTGAAAACCGTTTCATGCATGTCTCGGAACTGCTCCGTTTCGGCGCGGATATTGTTGTTGAAGGAAACACGGCTACCGTCAAAGGGGTTAAAAAACTGTCCGGAGCGCCGGTTATGGCTACAGATCTGCGGGCCTCGGCCTCGTTGATCCTGGCCGGTCTGGCCGCAGATAATACAACTGAGGTTTCACGTATCTACCATCTGGACCGTGGTTACGAATCCATTGAAAAGAAGCTGGCTGGGCTCGGTGCAAATATTATAAGGGTTAAAGAATGAGCGACTGGATTACCATAGCAATCCCGAAAGGGAGAATTCTGGAAGAGTCGGTGAAGCTGTTCGGCAAGATTGGCATTGACTGCCGCGAACTGCTCAGCGATTCCCGTAAGCTGATTTTTGAAAATCCGGAGCTGAAGCTGCGTTACATGATCGTTCGGGCCACCGATGTGCCGACCTATGTTGAGTACGGCAGCGCTGACCTGGGTATTGTTGGCAAGGATACCCTGATGGAGCAAGGCAAGGATCTTTATGAACCGTTGGACCTGAAGTTCGGCTACTGCCGCATGATTGTGGCTGAGCCGGTCAATATGGTTGGCAATGATGACCCGACCGGTTGGTCCCATGTGCGTATTGCCAGCAAATATCCTTATGTAACGGAAAAATACTTTGCCGCAAAGGGTATTCAGGTTGAGATCATCAAACTGTACGGTTCCATCGAACTCGCCCCGCTGGTCGGTCTGTCCGAACGGATTGTGGATCTTGTGGAGACCGGTGAGACACTGCGACAAAACGGGCTTGTGGAGGTTGAACAGATTGCCGAGATTTCAACGCGCCTGATCGTCAACCGGGCCAGCATGAAGATTAAATATAAACGCATTACCGAAATTATCCAGGGGTTGGAGAGAGTACTTTAATCACTGGTTTTAAAGGTTTGTTTCGGAGCTTACAGATGCTTTTCCTTGATATTAACGATATTGATTTTGATAAAGAATTCGCTGCCATACTTGCGCGCGGGGAAGGGTCTGATCAGAATGTTGAGCAGGCTGTGCTGGGCATTATCTCGGACGTTCGTCAGCGTGGTGATGAAGCGTTGCTGGAACTGACCTGCCGTTTTGATCGTCTTGATGCCACTTCCGTTTCTGCTCTGGAAGTTACGGCAGATGAAATAAAAGCGGCTTTTGAACAGGTTTCTGCAGAAGACTTGTCGGCGCTTAAAGTAGCGGTGGAGCGGGTGACCGCTTTTCACGAAAAACAGAAGCAGCAGAGTTGGCTTTCCACCGAAGAGCCGGACATCATGCTGGGGCAAAAGGTGACGCCGCTTTCACGTGTCGGTATCTACGTGCCTGGCGGTAAGGCCAGCTACCCAAGCAGTGTCATAATGAATGCCATTCCGGCAAAGGTTGCCGGTGTGGGCGAAATAATCATGGTCAGCCCGACTCCGGGTGGTGAGTGCAATCCCCATGTACTGGTGGCTGCCAGACTGTCCGGCGTTGACCGGATCTTCCGCATGGGCGGCGCCCAGGCTGTGGCTGCACTTGCCTATGGAACTGCTACTGTTCCAAAGGTAGACAAGATTACCGGTCCTGGAAATATCTATGTGGCAACCGCCAAAAAACTGGTCTTTGGCCAGGTCGGCATTGACATGATTGCCGGGCCGAGCGAAATTCTGGTCATCAATGACGGCAGCGGCAGCCCGGAGCATATCGCTGCAGACCTGCTTTCCCAGGCCGAGCATGATGAGCTGGCTTCATCAATTCTGATAACTACTGACCGTTTGTTTGGTGAGCAGGTGGCGCAAGAGGTGGAAAAACAGCTTGGCCAACTCTCCCGTGAGACCATTGCACGGGCCTCATGGGACAAGTACGGCGCGATCATTGTGGCGTCAAGCCTGGATCAGGCGATTGCTTTTTCCAACCGCATTGCGCCGGAACATCTGGAACTGGCGGTGTCTGATCCGTTTGCAATTTTGTCTCAGATTACCAATGCCGGTGCCATCTTCATGGGACACTGGACTCCGGAGGCCGCTGGCGACTATCTTGCCGGCCCGAACCATACCCTGCCAACCGGAGCTACGGCCCGTTTCTTCTCCCCGCTGTCGGTGGATGACTTTGTCAAAAAGTCTTCCATTGTCTACTTTTCAGAGGGGGGATTGAAACGACTGGGTGGCGACATTATGCGGATTGCCGGCCTGGAAGGGCTGGAGGCGCATGCCAGGTCTGTCTCTGTTCGCCTGAAGTAAATAGTTTCCGTCCGGAAAGGGTACTTTTTCACCCTGGCTGCGGCAATCTTCAGTTTTGTTTGTGCGGCGTACCTTTGTACGCCTCCGCGCAAAACTTAGATTTCCTTGCCAGGAGAAAAAATCCCCGCATTCCAAATCGGAAACTAACTATTCAATTAAAGGTATAAAATATGATCTCTCTACGTAAAAATATAGCTGAAATGAAAGGTTACGTTCCCGGTTTTCAACCGGCTGATGTGGCCTCATGGATCAAACTCAACACAAATGAA
>JBGSQR010000343.1:0-3833 GCA_041737975.1 Geobacterales bacterium
TCTGGGCTTCATCAATTACAAGTACCATAGTATGGCCATTGCTGTTTTCATCCAATAAATACTGATTCAGCGCATTCAGCATGTCACCATCATCCGTACTGGTGGCTTTGATATTATATTCGTGGTTTATGCTTCGCAGAAGGTCTGATCCGGATATGCATGGATTGAAAATCAGCGCGGTGCGGTACTTTTCTTCGTCCAGTTGACTCAACAGCGTACGCAGCAGGGTGGTTTTTCCTGTCCCCACTTCACCGGTAAGTTTTATAAATCCGTGATGGTTTTCAATGCCGTAGAGCAGGTGGGCAAGCGCCTCGTTATGGCTGTTGCTGAGGAAAATAAAATGCGGATTCGGTGTCAGTGTAAAAGGTTTTTCGTTGAATCCGAAGTAGGAAGTGTACATGATTTCCTTGGCAACTTGATACTCGCTGAAATGAAATGAAGCTGTTTTAAAGCCGGTTTAGCCGGGCGGCGTATTTTTTATACAAGATGATATTGTAGATTACAAGTGTTCTTTAATGGGACAATTTGCAAGTTAATACTGATATTAATTCTTAGTATGCGCTTTTGGGTGGGCTTTGTCATAAACTTCCATCAGCTTGTCAATGCCCACATGGGTGTATTTTTGAGTGGTTGAGAGTGAAGCATGGCCAAGAAGTTCCTGAATGGCGCGCAGGTCGGCACCACCCTCCAGCATATGTGTGGCAAACGTATGTCTCAGAATATGCGGGGAGATGTGCTTGAAAGCTGCGATACGCAATACATGCGTGTCCACAATGCGGGTAACGCTGCGGCGGTTGATACGATCGTCACGGGTATTCAGAAACAGGGGGCCGGTGCCGGTTAATTCATCCCGTTCTTCCAGATATTCCCGGATAGCATCAACAGCGCGGCTGCCCACCGGAACTATGCGCTGTTTGCCACCTTTACCCATTACGCGCACCATCCCGCCGGACAGATCTACTTCTGAGATGTTCAGGCCGGTTAGTTCGGAAACACGCAAACCGCAGGAATAGAGCATTTCCAGGATAGCCCGGTCTCGCAGGGCATGTTTTTCATCGTCCGATGGTGCCTCCATCAGTGTTGTCGCCTGGTCTATATCCAGATGAAACGGCAGGCGGTTTTCTTTCTTGGGGGTGGAAATCAGTTCGGCCGGGTTTTTAGAGATGACGCCATGGCGGAACAGGTATTTGAAAAAACTTCTGATGGCGGCCAGTTTTCTGCCGATGGAACTCTTTTTGGCACTCTTGTTCAGCAGCGCAATAAAGCGCCTCAGCAGCAGGTGGTCAATATCGCTGGCGGTGCTGTTTTCACCTTTTTCACTGTTGACGAATCGGGTCAGCTGGTCCAGGTCGCAACGATAGGCCATCAGAGTATGGGGTGAGACATTGCGCTCCGTTTCCAGAAAAGTGCTAAAGGTTTTGACTTGCTCTTTCAATGTGTCCAAATTATTACTCGAAGCGCGGAAGGGCGCTCTTTATTTTCCAGCTTTTGCTGTCGTTAAATTCACGATAGACCCAGTCCTGTTTATAGGTCAGAGTCTTGATTCGGTTGGATGGCATAATATAGTACTCGAACTCCGTAACAACTTCGCCCGTACCCTTGTCAGCCAGACATTCGGCGGTCAGTACACGGTATTCGGTAATTGCCACAGCTCGCTTTTTGAAGTCCTCAGCAGCCTTGATGTACGCTTCCCGACCCTCCGGCTCCATGTAGAGCATACCGGCGGCAGCCACTTCATCCCAGCGCAGCATGCGGTTGTAGGCCTTGTAACTCTTCTCGAACTCTTCGCGGATGCTGGTCTGGTTGGGGGTTGCACAGGCAGCGCTCATCAGGAAACAGATCAGCAGAAATACAAATTTCAGCATTTTTCTCATTGTTCATTCCTTTCCAGCTGGTGAATATAGTCAATCAAAGCCAGAGCCAACTCATGTTTGCCAAATGGCGGAATCAGGTAGTAGCCACCGGCGGAAGTAAAAGTCGCATCAATAAATTCGCGAGAAATTGCCAGGCCTTCACGCACGCCGGCCTCTTTTTCCAGCCCTTTCATGCGCAGGCGGATGTTTTCGGGCACGGTGATTCCGGGAACTTCGTTGTGCAGATATTCTGCATTGCGCTGGCTGACCAGCGGCATGATTCCGGGCAGGATGGGGATGGCGCAATCGCGGGTCAATTCCAGTGATTCAAAGAACAGTGCCGGATCGTAAATCGGCTGAGTCTGGGCAAAGGTGGCCCCATTGGCTATTTTCTTACGTAGTCGGTCTGCCTGGACAGCACTGTTTTTTGTATTCGGATTAAAAGCTGCACCGATGGTAAAGCCTGTGCCATTGCCGATGGGATTGCCGATGGCATTGAGACCCTGGTTCATATCGGCCAGCAGCTTGATCAGAGTAAAGGAGTGCAGGTCAAAAACCGACTTGGCGCTGGCATGGTCACCCATGGCGGCCGGGTCGCCGGTTACCGCCAGAATATTGCGCAGACCAAGCAGGCTGGCCCCCATCATGTCAGACTGCATGCCGATCAGGTTGCGGTCGCGGCCGGTGACATGAATGATTACCTCGATACCGACCTCGCGCTGAATCAGGCTGCCCAGGGCAATATTACCCATGCGTGGTCGGGCCAGCGGGTTTTCAGCCAGATTGATAGCGTCGGCACCGGCCTCTTTCAGGCGGCGACTCCCTTCAATGATTTTAGAGCAGTCCATCCCTTTGGGCGGGTCCAGCTCCACCGTAATGACCTTGCGTTTTCCCCAGGCATCCAGAAAAGAGACCGCTTTGGGTTGCTGCAGTTCCAATTCTGCAGAAACGGTGATAACCGGGTTTGATGGCGCTTTGACCGGTTTTCTCTTTTTGAGGATATGTGCCACGGCGCTGATGTGTTCCGGTGTTGTTCCGCAGCAGCCGCCGATCAGTGAGGCTCCGGCCTTTGCCATTTCATCGGCCATGCTGGCAAAATAGTCCGGTGTGGCACGATAGATATAGCGACCTTCGTAGTATTCGGGAAAACCGCTGTTGGCATAAGCGGAAATCGGTCTATCGGTAACCGCAGCCATACGTTTGACAACTTTGAGCAGTTCCAGAGGACCGGCGCCGCAATTGGCACCGATTATGTCAACCCCTCCCTTTTCCATGGCCGCACAGAAACTCTCAACACTTGTGCCGTCACCGCTGCGGCCCCCTTCGGTGAAAGTCATGGAGGCGCAAACCGGCAGACCGGTTTCAGTAGCCGCCTGAACAGCGGCCATAAGTTGGGTCAGAGAAGCGAATGTTTCCAGCAGCAGCAGATCGATTCCCTCAGCTGCCAGCGCCTGACATTGCTCACGAAAGATGGCGGTCATCTCCTGGCTGCCAAGTTCTTTTTCGTCGCCTTTGATGCGGATCAGCGGGCCAACAGAACCGGCAATCAGCAGGTCCTGTCGTGTTCCGATTGCCTGCCGGGCCAGACGGACACCGGCCCGGTTGATTTCCGATACCTTGTGTCCCAGTCCGATTGCGGCCAGTTTGGTTTGATTTGCGCCAAATGTGTTGGTTTCAATCAGCTGGGCTCCGGCGGCGATATACTCCTGAGCCAGCTCCAGTACCAGTGCCGGGCGAACCAGGTTGAGGTGTTCAAAGTTGCTGTCCAGGCTGACGCCTTTGGCATAGAGCATGGTACCGATGGCGCCGTCGCCGGCTAAAACTTCATTTTTCAGTCGTTCAATAATATTCATAATCATGGATCCGTTCAAAGCAAATACTATAAATGTTTAATCTGTCGTCTTACTCTGTTGCCGGAACAGGCAAGATAAGGTATATATTCTACTGCTTAAATCTGAAATTATATGGAGTAGTGCATGC
>JBGSQR010000383.1:0-6597 GCA_041737975.1 Geobacterales bacterium
ATTATCGAGACCGGAATTGCCCATGGCGGTTCACTGATCTTTTCGGCATCCATGCTGGAATTGAATGCAGCCTGCGGTGGCCCGGCAAACGCCGAAGTGCTGGGAATCGACATTGATATTCGCCAGCATAACCGGGATGCAATCGAAGCTCATCCGATGTTTAAACGCATTTCAATGATACAGGGTTCTTCAATCTCACAGGAAATTATTACCCAGGTTCATGAAAAAGCAAAAGGAAAAGAACGCATCCTTGTTGTTCTCGACTCCAATCATACTCATGAACATGTGTTGGCAGAGTTGAATGCTTACGCGCAACTGACAACTATCGGCAGCTACTGCGTTGTATTTGATACTGTTGTTGAAGACATGCCTGCTGAATTTTTCCCTGACCGCCCATGGGGTCCTGGCGACAATCCCAAAACGGCAGTGTGGGAATATATCAAATCCCACCCTGGGTTTGAAATCGATAAAAGTATTCAGAACAAACTTCTGATAACTGTTGCACCTGATGGATACCTGAAGAGAGTCAGCTAATTTCATGACCAACCTTTTGTTGAAATATTTTCAGAGATAATAATGACTGATTTAAGCCAGACTCAATCAAAACAGGCGCCAACTGTCAGCATCGGTATGCCGGTTTACAACGGCGACAAAGTTATCCGTGAAGCAATTGAATCCTTACTTGCTCAAACATTCAAAGACTTTGAGCTTATCATCTCAGATAATGCCTCAACTGATTCAACCGAGGCAATCTGTCGGGAATATGAAAAAAAGGATTTCAGGGTCAGATATATCAGGCAAGCAGTCAATCAAGGGGCAATTGCAAACTTCAAATATGTACTTGATGAAGCACTTGGCGAATACTTCATGTGGGCGGCGTGTGATGATATTCGTTCACCTGATTTCCTGCATGCAAATCTTAACTTTCTGAAATACAATCCTGATTATATCAGCTCAACTTCGCCGGTAAAATTCTGCAACGGCAATTTTAATGAAGTAAAAATGGGCGATTCATCTCTTGACTCGGAAAACAGATACGACCGAATAGTAGCCGTTTTCAAAAAGTGGCATGCAAATGGTCGTTTTTATTCTCTTTTCAGACGAGCGCCCCTGCTGGGATGGAAACACATAGACAGCAGCTTTTTAGGTTCTGACTGGTCTCTGATAACTCACCTGGCAAACCAGGGAAAACTGAAACGGGTTGCAGATGGTTGGGTTGAACTTGGAAATAAAGGTGTAAGCAATTCAACCGATATTTTTGCCCGGTATCGAAGCAGCAGATTTGATTGGATATTTCCATTCAACAAATTATCACTTGATGCCTGGAAATACATGAAAGAGGCCGGACTCGTTCACAAAGTAATTCTGTCATTTCGACTCCTGTATTTGAACTATAAGGCCTTCCGGCTTCAGTTTCATGTTATGCGTCACCGAAAAAATGTTTAGCAGCTATTAAATCAGCAGGGAGAAGATATGGCTAAAACAGCGCTGATTTGCGGCATATCCGGGCAGGATGGAGCCTACCTTGCCAGGCTGCTGTGCGACAAAGGCTACATTGTCCATGGAACAGCCCGTGACGCACAAATGGCAACTTTTTATAATCTCCAGACATTAGGTCTCAAGGAGAGAATCACATTTCACTCCATGGCTCCAAACGACTTCAGAAGTGTCCTGCAGGTGCTGGTTAAAGTTCAACCGGACGAAATATATAATCTTGCCGGTCAAAGCTCGGTCGGCCTCTCATTCGACCAGCCGGTTGAAACATTGGAGAGTATCGGCGTAGGAACATTGAACCTGCTGGAAGCGATGCGCTTTATCGGCAACCCGATGAAACTTTACAGTGCCGGTTCAAGTGAATGCTTTGGCAATACCGGCGGAGAACCGGCGGACGAGGAAACGCCCTTTCGCCCGCGCAGTCCTTATGCGGTGGCCAAAGCAACCGCTTTCTGGGAAGTGGCGAACTACCGGGAAGCCTATAACCTCTTTGCATGCACCGGCATACTGTTCAACCATGAATCTCCTTTAAGACCTGAAAGATTTGTTACACAAAAGATAGTTAGATCGGCCTGCCGCATAGTCGCTGGCAGCCCGGAAAAACTCCATCTGGGAAACATCTCCATTTCACGGGACTGGGGATGGGCTCCGGAATATGTGGAGGCCATGTGGCTTATGCTCCAACAGGAAAAAGCCGATGACTTTGTAATTGCCACCTCGGAGACCAACACACTCGGTTGTTTTATTGAAGAAGCATTCAAAAATGTCGGGCTCAATTGGCAGGATCATGTGATAACCGACGAGTCATTGATCAGACCTTCAGAAATCATGATAAGCAGGGGTAATGCCGGCAAAGCGGCATTGACTCTTGGCTGGAGTGCAAAACTCCGTATGCGCGATGTTGTAAAAATGATGACAACCCATTGCCTTAATGCTTAAAGCAGGGTTCTAACCCGCACGCTACTTTAGATCTGTGAACAGGCTCTGATATGAATATTGGAATAAGTTTGGTTGATTTTACGCCGGGACGGATGGGAGGAGTTGAAACTTACGTCCGCAATCTGGTTTCATGGCTTGCAGTAAATGACCAGGAGAGCAGATACACCCTGATATGTACCAACCATAACGTGGGGTACTTTGACTCCATTATTGATCGAGTAACAACACTGATATTCAACAACGATAAGAATTCTCCTGCCAGACTTTTAAGGAGTCTTACCAGAAAGGTCTTCCGGGTGGATTTGGTCCAGTTAGAAATTGACAGGCTTGGGCTGGATCTTTTACATAATCCGTTCACCAGTGTCAGAGACAGCAAGTTCAAGACACCTTTGATCGTGACATTCCATGACATTCAGCACCACTACTACCCGGAGTTTTTCAAGAGCAAGGATGTTCGCGGCAGAGACAGCCTTTACCGCAGAGCAGCCTTCGAAGCAGACTGCATTATTGCCGATTCACATCACACTAAACAAACCCTTGTAGACAGTTATAATGTTCCGGATGACCATATCAAAGTAGTACATCTGGGAGTTGGAGACGAGTATAGGAAGATTGACGATCAAGGTGTTCTTGATATTGAAAGAAAGTATTTGGGGCTGACGAAGCCGTTCCTGTATTATCCGGCAGCCACCTGGCTTCACAAGAATCACATCAACCTGCTTAGAGCTATCACTATTCTCAAAGATCAATACTATTTTGATGGGGAACTGGTACTTACCGGCGTTGCAACATCGGCAAGAGGAAGTTTAATGACAAAAATCTCGGAGCTTGGGCTCCAGGACAACGTCCGTGTACTTGGTTACCTTCCCTATGAGAAACTGCCGGTAATCTACAACCTGGCTCGAATAATGGTATTTCCTTCGTTATTTGAAGGCTTTGGATTTCCAGCGTTAGAAGCAATGGCATGCGGATGTCCGGTTGTATGTTCAAATGTGACCTCATTGCCGGAAGTAGCTGGAGATGCAGCCGGATACTTCGATCCAAAATCTCCCGAAGAGATAGCTGCATGTATCAACTCACTCTGGAGCAACGATACTTCACTACAAAAGATGCAGGCGGCTGGTATTGAAAGAGCAAAACAGTTTACCTGGGAAAAAACAGCCCGACTTACAAGAGAAATCTATATGCAGACAGCTTTAAAACTACAAAAGTGATTCGATTATTTAACTAAAATCAGGCAGCAAACCAAACCAAATCTCCATCAGCATAACAAACAAGGAAAGTCATTAATGTCTTCAGCTCCGCTTGTATCCATAATAACCGTTGTACGTAATGATTCCGCAAACCTGCTGCGCACCATGAAAAGTATCGCACCCTACAAAAATGACCGTGTCGAATATGTCATCGTTGACGGGGCCTCAACAGATAACACTCTGCAAGTGGCCGAGTCACATCGCGAGATGATCGATGTCATGGTCAGTGAGCCGGATAAGGGTATCTACGACGCAATGAACAAAGGTATTGATCTCGCCCATGGCAAATTTCTGCTCTTTTTAAATGCCGGTGATGAGCTGACAGCAGAACTGACAGCCATGGTTGATATGGCCCCGGAGAATTCAGTAATTATCTACGGAAAAACAACCATGATTAATCCCGATGGCACTTTTGATTATATCAAAGGAAAACGTTTAAAGAGCATCCAGCGCTTCCTGAAAGGGATGCCGCTCTGTCACCAGGCCATATTGTACCGTCGAGATGCCATCGGGCATTATGATATTGATTTCAAGGTGATGAGTGATCGGGTCCTTACCTATAATATTCTGAGGAAACACGGGTTAAGGCGCTCATACTTTGTAGACCAGATTATGGCTACTTATTATCAAGGCGGCATTTCCGGCAATTATGGTGATGAATTTCTGGCTGCCGAGGCTGAGAAGTTTTTCAGAAGCGTTGGTAAAACCCATTACATTTACATTAAACAGTTCAACTTTATTTTTAAGCACAAACTTAAAATTCCTTTCCTTAACTTTATAAAAAAACTAACCGGCACAAACGGCTAAAATAACTACAGGTTGTCATCTTGAAGAGGTTTCATGACAAACAAGCAACATCATATTATTATCCTCACCGCAACAATTGATCCATCTGTGGGGAACGTGCATGTTGTACTTAGCAACAGACTGGAACGTCTCCATCAATATCTGGAAAACATCAAAAACCTGATCCTGAAATCGAAGTTTGACCGTATAATTTTTTGCGAAAACTCCAACTATCAACATGATTTCAGCGACCTGGCAATACTGGCGCAACAGCATGGTAAGGAGTTGGAAATCCTGTCCTTCACAGGCTCCAATGATATTATAAAGATCAAGGGCAAAAGCTATGGTGAGGGTGAGATCCTGAATTATGCTGTTGATAACAGTATCTTTTTGAAGGATGACAACACCACTTTCTACAAATTAACCGGACGGATTTTTGTTGATAATATCAATGAAATTCTGGCAGATTCCGACCATGACAATCTTTTTATCCGTTGGGATGTGAAAAAGAATGAGGTTGATACAAGGTTTTTCAAATCACAGGTAGGTTTTTACAGAAAACAATTGTATGGCTTGCTGGACAAAATTGATGAAAACTCCGGCCTTTCAATTGAAGAGGTTTATTTCAACGAGCTTAAAGGTAATCCGGTTGTGCATTCGTTTTCATCCTATCCCTGTATCAAGGGTATTTGTGCAAGCCTTGGCAGACCCTATGATTTAGGTTTCTTCAAGTCCACATATCGAAAGCTTCAGTTAAAAACCGGTTTACTGGATTTGCGCAAATGTTCCTGAACCAAACAACCTAAGTAAAGGACTCTTGATGGTCCCCATTTCCGTCGTAATCATAACCTTTAACGAAGAGAAAAATATCGAGCGCTGCCTGAGAGCAATAGCAGATGTGGCTGATGAAATCATTGTCCTGGACTCGTTATCTACAGACCGGACAAGGGAGATCTGCAGCCAATACAATGTTACTTTTATTGAGCAGCCATTCCTGGGATATGTGGAGCAAAAAAACAAGGCCTTGGAGTATGCAACCTACCCTCATGTGCTTTCCCTTGATGCCGACGAAGTCCTTTCCGATGAATTGAAAAAATCAATTCTTGAGGTTAAGAAGAACTGGCAACATGATGGTTATTCCTTCAACCGTCTGACCAATTACTGCGGTACCTGGGTGCGTCACTGCGGCTGGTATCCGGACCGCAAACTGCGCCTGTTCGACAAAAGGAAAGGCGCCTGGACAGGAAACACCATACACGAGCGCTATCTGCTGAACGACACCAGCGAACCGAAGCATATTACGGGGGACCTGCTGCACTACTCCTATTACACAATTGACCAGCATCTTGACCAGATCAAAAAATTTACGACCATGATGGCTCAGGTCCAATTTCAAAAAGGAAAGCGCCCCGGATTTATGAAACTTGTTCTAAATCCGCTCTGGTGCTTTATCCGCCAGTATATTGTGCGCCTCGGCTTTCTTGATGGCTACCATGGCCTGGTGATCTGCCTACTTTCAGCCGTTGCAAACTTTATCAAATATGCAAAGACACGGGATCTGTTCTCGGCCCGGGATTCCCGATAATGCTTAAGAACCTGATCATCAGCCGCACAGACGGTATCGGTGATGTAATCCTGACCCTGCCGGTTGCCGGTTTGATGAAAAAACTGCATCCGAACCTGAAAATATGGTTTGTGGGACGTTCCTATACGGCACCGGTCATTGCGGCTTGTGAGCATATCGATCACTTTATCAACTGGGATGAAGTGTCAGGCTTAACGCCGGCTGACAGAATTGCATATTTCAAGTCCCTGCAGGCCGATGCAATTGTTCATGTATTCCCGAACAAGGAGCTGGCCAAAGTTGCCTGCCAGAGTAAAATCCCACTTCGCATTGGCACTTCACACCGTTTTCACCACTGGCTATACTGCAATAAACTTGTAAATGTGGGCAGGAAAAGATCTCCGCTGCACGAGTCTCAGCTGAATGCCCTGCTTTTTCAATCTCTGGGCGTAACAGCCACCCCTTCCCTTGAAGAGCTGACCAACTTGATGGGGTTGACCAGGCCTGCCAAGCTGGATCAATCCTATGCCCGATGGCTTGCCACCGATCGCTTCAATCTGA
>JBGSQR010000463.1:0-11128 GCA_041737975.1 Geobacterales bacterium
TAGGGGTAACCCCAACGATAGTGTAACCAAGTATCAAATTTAAAAATAATCCTCTAATACACAAATAGTTATATCAACTTTCCACTCTTATTTTCCTGTCAGCTATTTTTCCGGTATTGCAGAAGCACCAAACTTTCGAGACTGTGATGGTAATTCTCGGCGAGGTAAAAAAGGGTCTCTGAATTTCGGTGTGAAAAAACACTAAATCCGGCCTTCATTTATAAAATCCAGCAAAGTGGAAATATCGACACCGTAGTTGATTGTTTTGGATGATTCTAAAGGTTCATTAATTGAAAAAATGTACCGGGAAATGTGTGGTTAAAAGATTTCGGCTATCCGTAATAAGTCGTTAGCTATGTGTAGATTAAATTACTCAATTGATTCCACCTAAAGGTGTAGGTCGTTTTTTCAATGCTAGATGTGTTGCTATTAATATTATTTTGTGTTAGCAATTCCCTTTCAATATAAAAATGCTCTAAATTCAACATGTTGAATATTTTTAAAATAAATCTATGTAATGGAGGGGTTAAAATGGATATTGAAAGCAAAAAGAAATGTTCAGAATTATGGGAAATGGCTTCGGGTGAATACATTGCTCCAGGAGATTGGACGGAAAGCGCTGCGGATGAGCTGGCGAAGTTTTTTGCAGCAAATTATAATTGTTCAAAAGCAATGTCATACGTTCCAAAACCTAGCGGTAGCGCACCTGGATATTTTTGGGCTGTAACATATGTATATAGTGTCATGAAAAACAGGTATCAGTTGAATCGTGGGCAGACTTTTACAGCTTGCTCGGTTGTGTCATTATCCCGTTATAAGTCTGTAATACCAGGCGAATGCTTGAAATAACAAAGGATAACTATGAAAAAACTATTACTAATTTTATTCATAAATTTATGCTGCTTCGGTGTTGCGTTTTCGGATGAGGGCAAACAATCGGGGCCATCTGTTTTTAATTTAGAAGAGTACCGCTCATACCCTTTTCAATGGGTATTCCCTGAACATTATTACAAAGCTGACATCATCCGCGTTGAAAAAGAAAAAAACATACCACAAGGATTTACGAAAATAGAGTTTTTTGGATTGAGCGCCTATATACCATCAGAATACACAGAAGAAGTTAAAAGAAAAAACAACATAATAGCATTCAAATCAAAAAACGGCAGAATCACCGTGTCTAAATCATCGAATGATTCGTACATGTACATGTGTTCAGAAAAAGCTCAGGTGTATCAGAAAGATTACTGTTCAGCCTTCAAAACTCCTCAAGAACTTTTTCATAAACAGTTCACCCTTACACCTGACATGGCTGAAAATCTTGGTGACAAATGGATTGTGTACCATAAGGCCGCAGATTTTAAAGATGTAAAAAATATAAAGATATACTCTGGTGATAAATTTATGGCCTATGTGATGCTTATTAAAGATTCTCTGGCTAAAGAAAATAAATTTTCACATATGATTACTCTTTTCCATGCAAGTGGCCCTCTGAGCTCTTATAATATCACAATATCTTTTCTTGATAATGATGATAAAATTTTAAATCATTTCATTTCCACAATTGAATAAAGTAGCCGTCGTAAAGGCAACGTCGGTAACTGGAATTTAAAATATTAACTTCCAGTTACCGACTCATTCCCCGCCCTCGGTCTTGTTCCTTCCCCTTCTGTAGCTTATCAAACCACAAACTCAACACTTAGCCTTGAAGGGTAATTCAACACCATAATAATTTCAGGAAGAACTTGTCACATTTTTGTTTTCCACACCGAAATTCAGAGACCCTAAAAAAACTTCTTATCGAAAACGGTCGTTTATGACAAACATATTCCTTCTGTTATCTGGGCACGTAATTCCAACTGGTTACAATTATCAAAAACCACTCTTGAAATACTATTCTCGTTTTGTTATCGTTGCAACGGATATTGATAATTTTTTACTGGATTTAAGGTGCTGCTGGAAGAAAATAAGGAGGTAGTTGGATGTTGGTTGGATATGCTCGTGTTTCTACCCTGGATCAAAATCTTGATTTACAAATCTCAGCCCTCACCCAAGCAGGGTGCGGTAAAACATATGAAGACCGGATAAGCGGCACCCGTGCTGACCGGCCCGGATTGGCATTAACGCTAGAGGTTTTGCGGGATGGCGACACGCTTGTCGTATGGAAGCTAGATCGCTTGGGCCGGAGCGTCAAGGGCTTGATTGAACTCGTCACTGAGTTGGAAAAAAGGGGAGTTAATTTCAAGAGCCTCACAGACAGTATTGATACTGGTACTCCGTCGGGGCGTTTTTTCTTCCACGTGATGGCAAGCCTTGCCCAAATGGAGCGGGAGTTGATAGTTGAACGAACCAGAGCAGGATTGATCGCCGCTCGCAAACAAGGAAGAATCGGAGGCCGCAAGCGTAAGATGACCGGCAGCAAAATAGAATCGGCAAAAAAACTCTTATCTTCTGGTGTCGCACCGAAAGAAGTCGCAGAGAATCTTGGCGTGTCGATTCCCACGCTTTACAGATGGCTGCCTGCTTCATCTATTTAAAGCCAAATAATCTAAACAGAATAATTATTATTATTCCAACAATTGCATATAATAAATCCATCAAAATGCTTCTCTTTACTTGTAGCGCGAAACTGGAAGTACCTAATTTACCTCGCAAAGCTGCGCGGATCAGTGGAGCTTGCCAGCCGGTTGGCAGCTTGATCAATGGCGTGAAGTAACGGCAGTACGGCGTTTTGCTTACTCAGATCACCTCTTGCCAGTACCTGCCTCTGCCGAGTCTTTTGTGCTTTCTGGTTGTATCATCTTGAAAGGCCAAAATGGTTTCATCTCAGTGGTCTCTACTGAACCGCCACGGCCTCCAAGTTCTAATCCGTTTTTGCCGGATTGCGCATATAAATAAACCTCTTTATCGCACACTGCCATTTTCATTATTGGCCAAATTCCTGGATAATTAATTAAACTCAATAAAATAGATTTATCGTTGAGTATAGTGTAATTCCCGTAATAATACTTGAGCCCATAGCCATACTCTGCCATTTCTACCTTTCCATCTGAAAAGAATGTCAATTCGGAGTCAGAATCAACGCCATACATGTTTCCAGACCTTGAACGGAAAGTAACTGAAGTATTATTATGGAAATAGGGTTGAAGCATTTGTGTCGTGGACTCTACATAATTACAGTCATTTAAGAGTTGATTGTTGCCGCACACATTATGTCTGCACCCAAAACATGTGAGAGCCAGAATAAACAAATAAAATGTTCGTTTTTTGATACGTATTTTATCCATAAAACCCTCAATATAGTTTATATGAAGTTCTGTTATATCCTTCTAAAGGACGCATTATGGGATTTTCCCATGTATTGATGTTATTCATTCGTCCCGGCCCATCATCTCTCGTACCAGTAAAATGACCCAATTCATGTGCAAGTATACGAGTAGTACTCGCTACTTGGGGGCCAGCATCGGTGTTCATAGTTGGATGAAATGTTGGATTTACATAAGCATTATTGTTCTCGCGCCATGCTGGCTCACCGTTTGGAGCATTCCCAGCGTTAATTGTATATACAGTCTTACTCCCTTGTAATTTGTTAACCAACTCTGCGCCTCTTTGAGTCGTTGCAATTTGATTAACGTTTCGTTGATAAATAAATGTCGAATAAAAATCTCCATATGCCAGCGTCAATCCACTCGGGTCAATCCCCATAACAGGATTTCCGCCAACATAAGCCATCAGATTCACATCCCCACCGTCAAATGACTTCGGATCCTCAGATACGAAACGTCCCACACTCGAATCATAATACCTGGCCTTCATGTAGTAAAGCCCGTTCGGTTCAATCATGACTCCATATTTCCCAACATACTTGAACGGCTGACTTATTGTTTCCTGTTGATTGGCGATAGCGCCGAATGGCGTGTAGGCGTATTTGTTGACAACATTGGCTGTGGCATCGGTAAGGGCAATCGTGTGTCCGGTGCCGTCAAAGTGATAATTATAAACCTGATTGCCGGAAGTAACCACGGCTAAGAGTCCAGAACCGTAAATGTAGTATTTCTGAATGACGTTGCTGCCATCTGCCTCTGCCAGCAGATTGCCGCTGGCATCGTAGATGTATCTGGTTGTTACGCCGTTCCTGATTGCCTCCAGCCTGTTCCCTGCGCCGTCATACTTGTACTGGTGGCTGACACTGCCGTTGATCCCGGTTACCCGGTGGGCATCGTCGAAGGCATACGTCTCACCGGTCTTGGTGGCAAGTTGCCCCTCATTGTCATAAGTGAAGCTGGTTGCGCCTGCCTGTATCAAGCGGTTCTTCTGCAGATTCATGGTGAAGTTGGTATTGGCCGCTGCCACGCTGATACCAATGGGCACAGTCTGGGTGATTCCGGTGCGGTTGCCGTTGTTGTCCAAGGTGTAGTTGTATGACGATATCGCGCTACCGGCGTTGGAGATGCGGTTTTCCAGAGCGGTCAGCCGGTTGGCCTCATCGTATGTGTAGTGCATATACGTGCCGTTGAACTGGGTCAGGTCGGTCATTCTACCGGCATCGTCGTAATTGTAGGTGGCTGTCTTTGCCAGCCAGTCTATGGTGACGGTCTTGATGCGGTTCAAGGCGTCGTAAGTATAACTGACCGTCTTGCTGCCCGGATAGGTGGCTTTTGTAATGTTGCCGTTGGAGTCGCGGGTGTAGGTGATACCGAAGCTGCGCGGGTCGGTCGAACTTGCCAGACGGTTGGCCGCGTCATAAGTGTAGTTGGTTGCTCCGATGGAATCCTGCATTTTAGTCAGATTATCCTGCTGGTCATAGGTGTAAGCCACCGTTGCCCCGCCCTGATAGGCGATGCTGTTGATCTTGCCGGTGGGGGTGTAGGTCAATGTTGTTGTCTTGTTGTTGCGGTCGGTCTTTGTCTTGAGAGTACCGTCATCATAATAGGTCAGGCTGATGCTCCTGTTCAACGGGTCGGTGCTGCCGGTCAGCAGGCTGCGCTTGTCGTAGCTGAAGGTGGTCTTTGAGCCGACCTGATCGGTAAGGGCTGTCATTCTGCCGATGGCGTCGTAATCGTAATCGATTATCGGGGCGGTAGATGTCTTGCTGGTGGCCGGGTTGCCGTAGCTGTCCTGAGTCAGGGTGGTAACAACGCCTTTGCCGTCGGTGGTGGTATTTACCAGACCATTGGTGAAATAACTCTTCCGGGTGATGATGGATTGCCCGGAAGCCGGGTAGGCAGTCGCGGTGATGGGGTGATGTTCGCTGTCGTAACCGGTGCTGGCTATGTGTCCCAGTGGATTGGTTACGTCAGTCAGATGATAATTGCTGTCGTAAGTATTGTGAGTTTGCTTGCCTAAAGGATCGGTGACAACAATTGGATTGTGATTGGCGTCGAATGTAATACTTGTGGCATAGCCTCGCGGGTCGGTTTCTGAAATGACATGTCCTTGGCCGTCATAGTTTTTCAGACTCTTCTGGCCAAGCGCGTTTTCCACGCCAAGCAGACGTTTGTTTTCGTCGAAGTAGTAGATGGTCTGACGGCCCGAACCATCTTGCTCGATGTTGCGGTAGCCGGAGAAATACAGGTTATAAGTCGTGCTGCCGGTCTGTCTCGGCATGGTCTGGCTTTGAACCCTGCCGAACACGTCGTAGACATTGGTGACTGTTGTAATGTTGCGTGGATTTTTGAGTGTAGTGATACGGCGGTTTGTATCGTAGCCGTAAGTCCAGACCTTTGCCTCCGGGTCGGTATATGTTGTCAGGTTATTGCCGGTATAACCGTATGAAATGCCTCTGCTGGCAGAATCAGTGACAGATGTCAGCAGCTCTCCTGTATAGATGAAATTCAGGCTGTGACTGAAGTTGTCGGCCACGCGCTGGAGCTTGCCGCCGCTGTAAGTGAAGCTGATGGAATTGCCATCGGCATCGGTTACGGAACTGACATTGTTGTCACTGCCGAAATTGACGGTGCGACCGAAGCGTTCATCCACACGGTAGAGGCTGCCGTTTTTAACCAGCTTGGAGGTGGTTCCCGGAGGCGAGATGTAGGAGCCATCCGGAATTTTGACAAAGGAAAGGACATCGGTCTCCAGATGGATACTGACAGTGTTGTTAGTGAGGTTATCCATGCCCAATTTGCCGATCAAAGCACCAGTCATCCATGATTTCAGATCTGGTGTGCCGCTCATGATATCCAATGTAGCGACAGAGGCGGCAATCATGGCAGCGCCATCCAGCGGCTGGCGCTGGCCGTGACCAAATGGTGAACTGCTGTGCGCCTCTGCATACAGGTGGTAATTATGCGACCAGCCGTAGCCGAGGTTTTTCTTCATATTATTGCTGCCGCTGTTGTAGGAACGCTTGAGGCTGAGTCCGCCCATGCCTCCTGTTAGTGTCAGGTCGGTGTTGTCGAACATCCAGAAACCGGTGGCCATATCAACCGGGTCGCCGCTGCCTATCTTGGGCGTGATTGCGGGTGGAAATATATTCAGATTCACATGGGTGTACACAGCGGGGATATAAACCGGCGCTTTAATGGCTCCGTAACCGCCGTGATAATCTCCGCCGATGATCATGCTGTAATGTTGTTGTGAGCCATCAGATTTATAATCTATGTACCCTTTGCCTGCCCAGGATTGCAGGGCAATCTGGCCGTCAATCGGCAGAATCAGTGTATTGCCGTTGTTGACGCTGGTCTGGAAGTCAGTCAGGTCCTGGGCGATGTAGTTGGTAAGTTGCGGCTTGATCGTTGCAAAATTTGCCGAGTCTACCCTGAAGACCTTTTTGCCATTTGCGTTGTTGATTTGTAGGAGCTTGACAGTGGATAAGGCGGGACGATTCACTTGAGTCTGTTCCAGTACACCATGTTCCATGGCGCTCATAACAAAATTCCTGGCCTTGAGATAGGCATTCATATTTACACTGTTGCCGCTGGCGGAAGCGATTGAGAACATCTGCGCCTTGACGTCGATATAGTAGCCGCTTTCCTGTGCTACGACACCAAAGCGGTGATGGCGCTGATCCCTGATTCCTGCAATTTGCGCAAAGAGATTGTCACTCAGGGTGGTGTCGCGCATCCAGGTCACGCCAATGACGTTTAGCGATTCAGTGAGTATCTGTCGGGAGGTATCGGCCAAACCAGATTCACGGTATGTTTGCAACTGCCGTTCCCTTTTTTCGACCAGTTTACCCAGGCGGCTGCCACCGAAATCGTAGATTATGGCATAGGTGGCGCCTCGTTTAAGGTTATGTGTTACCAACTGGTCGTAGTCTGTCCCTCCGGGGCCGCTGTAAGGGTGATCGATAGAAATAGTCAGTTTGTTTAGGTCAGTACCTACCACCGGCTCGGTTTCTTCTGCAAGCATCGTGTCATCCAGCCATAACTGGGCTACAGGTGTTGAGAGTGTCTGACCGGAAAGACCTAGATCCTGACCGGAAAGTGTAACCCCATTATGGGCAATCCAATCATAGGAAAGTCCATCGTGGGTATAGCTTACACTAACATTAGCAGTATGGCTTCCAACGCTGTTGGCAAGATAGCGTACATTTATGTCACGGTATTGCCCTGCGGCAAGAGTACCTACCGCATTGCCTCCAGTAATTGTGAAACGGGTTTTGTCTGTTCCAGTAAGGTTGATTCCGGTTATGGAAAGTGGCTGGCTTCCACTGTTTTTTATCCGTACGAGGCCGTCTACTGGGTTACCCAGATATGGAAGGTTAAAACCATAGCCAGTAGAACCGGTATATGTATCCGGTTTATAGAATGTCGAACCTGACAGCGATATTACGTCACCAGCCGAATATGAAATGCCATCATATGTGTAGCCAAAATTGATGCTTGCCGATTGGGTGCCGTGGACATTGGCCAGATAAGTTATGTTAATCTGTTGTGTAGCTCCAGGTTGGATAGTTATGGGATTGTAATCGCTGGCTGAACCGAAATTAAATCTGGCTGCCCCAGTTCCGGTAAGCGTTTTAGCTGTTAGAGTTATTGGGAGTGAGCCGTTGTTGGTAAAACTAGCTTTAGATGAAGAAGGAGTATTCATGTATGAAACCGCAAAATTTATTCCAGTTCCGCTCACCTTGTCAGATTCAGCGATTATCCCCGTGTAATTGTAGGTGTCATATGTATGAGCATATCCAGTATACCATCTATCAAGATTGAACGTAGCAGTCTTGGTGCCACGACTTTGACCTGTTCCAGAGAAATTTACATAAATTTTCAAACTTCCGCCGGGGGCTATTGCTCGGCTGCCACCTCCGTTGCTGATCGTATAGGCGCCACTGCTATTGTTGGTAATAGATGAGTTAACATTCAGAGTTGGATTAGTACTTGGATTAGTGAGAGTTATTGACCAACAATTGGTACAGACCATATCATCGGCAATAGTCTGGAAAATCACAGTAGTGTCAGACATCAACTGCACCAAGTTTTCCCCAGGTGCTGATGCTGTCATAGTTATGCCAAGTGGTGGAGAGTCTGGAAGATTAGGTGTGAGTGTTATTGGCTGTGTATCTAGTGCTGTAATCACGGGAGGAGCAAGGTTCAACTGCGGATCAATTGGGGCCGGTCCTTCCATAGATGCTGTTGTTATTGTGCCTGCCTTGTAGGCAATGGATAGTTTCTGACCGGCAAGATCAGGGATATTGAGAGTCTGATCTATTTCACCATGTTTGATTCTTACCTTATGGACGTACGTATTGGGATAAGCATCAGGGATATCTGTCCAGTAGTACTGTGGCGTATTGGAAAAGCTGAGGCTTGTCGGTAATGATGTCAGGGTCTGGGTGACGATCTTGCTGCCACCGATGATTTCGGAGGTTCGGGCATTCGGGTAGTTGGACCGGATGTAGTTTGCCAGATTCAGGGTGTAGCCGTCCATTGTACTCTTCAGACCGGCTTCGTTAAGGTTCTGGATGTAATCGATCCCAATTGTTCCGCCTGCTGCCGCAAGAAGACCGCTCTTGCTATAATTCATTGCGGTTTGCAGATTGATTCCGGTGATTGTCTGACGAGGCTTGAAAGCCGGGTCGAAGAGATAATTAGTGCCTGAAATCGTAGCCTGTACCCAGACGCGGCTGACTGAGAAGTTAGAACCTTGGGTATAAGGAATACCGCCATTTGCCAGGACAGTCGAAATAACGCTACTGTTTGCATCCACGCCCAGCCAGTGTTGCATGTCGTTCTGGTTAGGGTCGCCATAAGCGGGTATCGACATTGTTCCATAGACATACTGGGCGGTAATGCCGCTTGCCCGGAGGAGCGAGATCATCAGCGAGGCCTGGTCGAAATCGTTGCCGGAACTTTCCAGATATGTAAGTGTCGCACCTTTCAAAGAACCAAAGTAAGGAGAGTAATCGACATTATTGCGAACATATTCGTAGATCAATTTGGGGTCGTTCTTGAGGGAACGGGCCAGAGCTGTTAATTCAGGTGTAATGGTAGTTGCCGATTCCGGTGTTATATCATGTGTGCTGCTTGATACCGAATTGTAATATGCATCTGCTTGCTGAGGAGTTACAGGCGTGCCCTGTACATTCAACCATCCCGGGCCTGCCGGGCCATCTGCCGCACTGACCGGCGCAACTGACAGACAGAGAAAGATGGAGGCTACTACGAACATCCCGAACATCCAGCCGGGTCTGACAAGTTTCTTCCTTGTAGTCAGCAGCATCAAGATGACAGCCGCCAGCATAAAACCAAATTGACCCATGCCAGGCACTGCAGCCGAGGGGATCGGGTTGCCGTCAAGCAGCGGATTGACAAGTTTGGTAAGCCCAGCCAATTGCTCGATGGAAGAAATATTGTTGTTGCGCAAATCCAGGGAGGTCAGATTGACCGCCCATTCCAGGCCGGTCAGATCGCTGATGCCCTTCCCTGCGGCGCTCAATGCAGTGAGGCTTGCCAAGTCTGTTCTTGTCAGCGGGTCGGTTGCGTTTTTCCCCAAAGCGCTGTTGACTGCTGTTTTAAGTTTGGAATCGGGCATGTTAACAAGGATGCCTACCGTAGCGCTTTGGTTTGTGAAATTGCCGATGTTGTCGTAGAGGTAGCTTATCTTGGTTAAGTAAACTGCATCGACGCTGGTCATGGCGGTTAGGCGTCCGAAGTCGTCATAACCGTACGACACCGTGTCTGCAAATGACGCCGGAGAGAAACTGAATAGCGCAATAAGCAATATTCCCACAATGAGCTGTTTTTTCTCCGACATGACACTTCCTCCTGAAAATATGTTTATTGAATACCGAATAAAATATTAACGTAAAAATCAAAGCGCAAAAAGGCCCGTACCTGAAGCATTAAGCTCCTGATACGGGCTTTCCGTGTCCTGAAGCGTCAGGTCGGCAAAGTACCTCGTTTTTGAATCAGTAGGACTTTTGTTGTCTAGTCTACAGAAACTTTGTGATAACCTTGGTGGGCCTCTGGTTTGTTTAATTAAAGCTCAACAAGTTCTTTTGTGAATATTGTTTTTGTTTCATTTATAGATTTTGTTATTAATGAACAAGCAAATTCTGCCAGTTTTTGCAAATCCATAAAACATTTACTCAAATGAAACAGTGGCGTAACAATTGATATATATGGTTAAAAGATCTCCTGGCTAATATAAGCAGAAAAACGCATTCTGATTTCTCAATACAACTTAGGTGGACGGAGGACGTCATGGTGAGGATCACAATTATGTGTGATCTGATGGAAATTCAAGAACTGGTTTTTTTGATTGAAGTTTTTACAAAAACCTTAGCGTGCGTAAAATTCCTTTTGGTGCTGTTACCGCTTTTTGCTCTAAACGCGACGGTATGACACAGTGAAACATAAATTATCCAAAGAAGACCTGGCAGCAGATTGGTCGCTACTCCCCGCAGAGAGGGACCTTCTTGCTAACAAAAGCAGAACGTCTCACACCGGATTTTCAATCCTACTCAAGTTCTTTCAGCTCTCTGGACGTTTCCCTGCCTCACGAAAGGAAATCCCGTTATCAGCCGTAAGGTACGTGGTAAATCAGCTCGGTGCTACTCTGGAAGAGTGGCAGACGTACCAATGGGATGGAGCCACCGCCAAACGTCATCGGATCGAGATCCGCAAATGGTGCGGTTACCGCGAAGCCACGCTTAGCGATCAGAATGATTTCAAGCAATGGCTCATAA
>JBGSQR010000494.1:0-6990 GCA_041737975.1 Geobacterales bacterium
GCGGAATGGGCGGCGGCATGTACTAATTCCGGTTGGTTCGGAATTAATACATAAATCTGTCACAGTTGGTTTGAACACAAAAAAGGCCGGAAGCAATTTGCTTCCGGCCTTTTTTTGTCTCAACTGCCAATTAATTGCTGACGCAGCATGTGAAGAGATCTAATATAAAAAATTACATGGTGAAGCTGATCTTGAGGAGGCTGTGAGATGGTAAGAATTATGTGGGCTAAATATTTATTGCTATCTTTTAGCTTTATTACATTTGTGCCTTTTGTACACGCCAAAGAAGCGCCGCTTGCTGATCTGGATAAAGCCGCTTTGCTTGAGTTTAGGCAAATTGTTAGTAAGCAGATGAAGATTGATCAAGAGTTTGCATTAGAAAAGGCTTTGGCAAGTCTGATGAAGTTTCCGGCTGAAGTGATTGAAACAGAATTTTCACCATTGAAAATAGATGATTCTAGTGATTTTTCTTGTAAATGGCCAAATGAAATACCAAACGGCATCAATTTGGATGAGTGGGAAGCGATTGTCAGGTCATCGACTCTGGCTAGAGGAGAAGGTGGCTGCGCAAACTATACACTTCTGGACATGGACGGTGACGGAAAGAGAGACCTACTCGTTAATGTCTATGAAGGAGGGACTGGACTTTTTAACTATTTTTCCATGATGCAGCGGGTTGGAAATAAATTTGTTGGAGTACCAAATTCAATAGAGAATGAAATACGGCCTGAAACAGCCGGTAGCGGAAATCAAATCTTAGGCTATTCGACAAACGGCCGAGGGAGCAATCAAAGTGTTTACTGGATATACTTAAACAACAGAGTTTACATAGCTTATGTTAATAGTCATTACGGTGAGGATACCGTCTATCTTTTGCGCCCATTCGCAAAGACGGTTCAAGTTCCAATTCTAAGGGTGAGCTATCATTATTCTTTTAGAGTGCCACAGAAGCAGGTAATCCGCATTCATGACAACAACGGCAGAGATATTAACCAGACAACCACTATTAGCCTGGATTTTCAGCGAACATTGGAGGAGGCGATTCGGAAGTCAATAAGCCCATATGTTAGTCAAGATTCAGGAGTGGTTGACTTGCCGTGTCCTGCGCCAGCAGGAACCGCTGAGGACGATAGGAGTTTATATAGTTATTTTGGTCCAGGACACTACACCATTGAAATTGTTGGTAGTTTTTCATTTTGGTGGGAAAAACAATGTCATCTTGCACAGATCATTAATTGGTTTGGAAGATATTTAGATAAAGAAGGGTTGATAGCAACGCTAACAGTTAGAAAACCACCACATACCGGGGACGCTGAATACCAAGTGGATGTGAAAAGGAAGTTGATTGGTCTTAAGAATGGGCAGGGAATATTTGAACAATAATCATTGGGAATCCCCGATGAATCCACAACAAAAAAGGCTGGGAGCAAATTGCTTCCAGCCTTTTTTTGCATATAATTGATTCAAATCAATTACTCTTAACCGCAATGGGCATATCGTGAAATTACAACAGAAACAAAAGGGGAAAATCATGGAATTAACAGGCAAGGCATTGACAATGAGTGAACTGGTGTCCTATCAGGGCGGTTCAGTGGTCAGCAAAACTTTGATCGACAAGAAGATCGGTACAGTGACGTTGTTTTCATTTGATGCAGGGCAGGGGCTGAGTGAGCATACAGCTCCGTTTGACGCTTTTGTGCAGGTGGTTGACGGCGAGGCCGAAGTAACAATTGACGGTGAAGCCCAGGTGGTTAATGCCGGACAAATGATCATCATGCCGGCTAATCATCCACATGCTTTAAAAGCCGTAAAACCGTTCAAGATGCTGCTGGTGATGATCAGGGCCTAAAGAAATCTTTTGGCGGCTGGATCTCAGGGTGTTGTGGTCAGATTCTCAAATTTGCCCATAATCATGAATGTTGCTCTGGATTTGGCCACCAGTTTTTCTGCGGTATCAAACATCTCTGCTTCAACCACCATGGTCTGGCGGCCGCAGTGTATGACCTTGCCGATGGCATGTACAATTTCATTGGCTGCTGCGTTTCTGATGTAGTTGATGTTCAGTTCTATGGTGACGACCCGGTTGCCCATGGTTGCACAGGCTACTCCCATGACTGTATCGGCCAGAGATGCTACTGCTCCGCCATGTAGCGAGTTATAAAGATTGGTATGTTTCTTTGGGTCAACCGGCATATTGATCTCTGCCTCGCCCTCACGAATGGCAACTATGTTCATGTCCAGCAGATGAACAAACGGATTGCGATCGTAAATTCCTTCCAGGTACTTTTTCAGGTTTTCAATGTAGTTCATTATGTCCAGTTCTCCATAATTTGGTATATCGTAAAATAAGCTGGTAACTTAGCTTGTCTGCTGATCAGTTTCAATAAAAACATCTGGACAACTTCTCCGGGTATTGGCTATAGTCCCGCAAAATCGGTAGCAGAGAATCAATATGACTTTGGTTCAGTGTGTGATATTCTCCTCTGCGATAAGTAACATCTGAGCTTCATATTATGAGGTCTTACGGAGAAGCCATGAGTAAAACTGCGGTCCTGCTGTTGCAGATGGGGGGGCCGGATTCGATCGCTGATATCGAACCGTTTCTGTTTAACCTGTTCAGTGACAGGGATATCATCAAGATTGGCCCGGCCTTTTTGCAGCCGTTTCTGGCCCGGCTGATTGCCCGTAGACGTTCGGGCAAGGTTTCCGCTTATTACAGTAAAATTGGTGGTAAATCACCGATCCGCGAGTTGACCGAACAGCAGGCTGCGGAGCTTGAAAAAAGGCTTGGAGACGATTATCGCTGCTTTGTTGCCATGCGCTATTCCAGGCCGGATACATCAGAAGCGTTGGCAGCTATTTCCCGTGAAGGCATCAAGCGTATTATTGCCCTGCCGCTCTATCCCCATTTTTCCAGAGCCACAACCGGTTCCAGCCTGAATCAGCTGGAGCGGGATCAGGCAAGTTCCAATGACAATATTGAACTGACTATAATAAGACAGTTTTGTGATCATCCCCAGTATATTGGTGCTCTGGTTGAGAAAATTGAAAAGGGTTTGTCTGGAATTGGAAACAGAAGTGATGTGCAGCTATTATTCTCTGCCCATGGTCTGCCACAATCATTCATTGATTCCGGCGATCCCTATCTGGAGCAGATTGAGACAACTGTCAGGCTGGTAATGGAACGCTTCGCGGATATTTCTCATCACCTTTCATTTCAATCCCGTGCCGGACCTGTTAAATGGCTGGAACCGTCTACGGAAGATAAAATCAGGGAACTTGCTGCTAAGGGAACAGGATCTTTGCTGGTGGTTCCGATTTCATTTGTTTCAGACCATATAGAGACACTTTACGAGATCGATATACAGTATCGGGAAGAGGCTTTGAAGCTGGGTATGAGCAGGTTTGACCGCGTTGAGTCACTGAATTCATCTGAAAAATTTCTCAACTGTCTGGTCGATCTGGTGCAGACGTCAGGTAAATGAAAAATTGATATCAAATCAATAGACACTCCATGATTTGTGACTTACAATTGGTCTTACAATTTGCCGTCTAAAAATGTTTTGGTTGGCTCTGTTTCCATTTTCTTCCAAGGGTGGTGACTTTATGCGGATTATTCTGGCGCCGGATTCTTACAAAGGTAGTCTTTCAGCAGTTGGTGTGGCAGATGCTATGGAACGCGGAATCAAACAGGTCTTTCCCGATGCGGAAATAATAAAGTTTCCCATTGCCGACGGTGGAGAAGGTACTGTTGAGGCGTTGGTGACAGCCACTTGTGGCCGGATTGTAACAACAACGGTCAGAGGTCCTTTGGGCGAGCCGGTTGAAGCCAACTGGGGAGTATTTGGAGATGGTCAGACTGCAGTAATAGAAATGGCTACCGCTTCCGGCTTGACACTTGTGCCGCGCGAGCGACGCGACCCCAGAATAACAACAACCTATGGCACTGGCCAACTGATCAAGGCCGCATTGGATGCCGGTTTAAGAAAGATTATCATCGGTATTGGCGGCAGCGCCACCAATGACGGCGGAACTGGTATGGCCAGGGCGCTTGGTGCGCGTTTTCTGGATAGTAACGGAAATGATCTGGTCGAGGGGGGCGCAGCATTGATCAATCTCTCACAGGTTGACCTGGCCGGGCTTGATCCCAGGCTCTCAGAAGCCACAATCCAGGTGGCCTGTGATGTTAATAATCCCCTCTGCGGAGAAAAAGGGGCTTCAGCTGTTTATGGACCGCAAAAGGGCGCTACACCTGAGATGGTTACGGAGCTTGATCTGGCCCTCCGGCAATATGCCCGGATAGTGGAGCAGGCAACAGGCCGCAAGATTTCCGAACTGCCCGGTACAGGCGCTGCCGGCGGATTGGGTGCCGGCCTGCTGTTTTTTACCAATTCCAGCCTACTACCGGGGGTAAAGATTGTGCTTGATGCTGTTGGTTTTGCCGAGGCTGTTCAAACGGCAGATCTGGTATTCACCGGTGAAGGGTGTACGGATGCTCAGACCGCACATGGCAAGGCCCCTCTTGGTGTGGCAATGCTTGCCAGAAACAGCGGTGTTCCGGTAATCTGTCTTTCCGGCGGGTTGGGAGTAGGGGCAGAACATGTGCTGGAGCATGGTATTGACGCCCTGCTCGGTATTGTGTCCAGTCCGATGCCTTTGGAGGATTGCATGCTGAGGGCTGAAGAGCTTATTGAAACGGCCGCAATCCGTATCTGTCGTTTGCTCCAGGTTGGGCAGGGACTGGGGAAGCCACATCAAACCTGATTTTTCAAAATTGAATTTATATCAATGAAATCGGAGGTAGGAATGGAAGTAAGGAAGATGATTGGTGGCATTTTAGTGGCTATTGGCGTGGTCACGTTTTATGGTGCTTATACTGATGGTGCCACCGAGTGGTTGACGGACTGGATTATTCAGAATGCGCCGAATATGAAAGGCAAATATTCTGCTCAGGAACTGATGATATCCTGGGGAGGCTTGATGGCCGGTCTCGGCCTGATGTTGATAGTCAGAAGACGCTGATTTAAATACCTGATCAAACCACTAAAAAAATGTAAGGCCCGCAATTTTCGCGGGCCTTATTTGTATTTAACTGCTTTGCACCCTTTTCATGGGTCACTCCGGCGTTACTTTTTGCCGGATAACATTGCCAAAAACTTATGGTGTTCGGAAACAGATTCCTCTATTACTCCGACCTCCTGTGTTTGTCATTCTTGTTTCAGGTAGCGCAACCTTGTTTTTAATATAATCCTCTGAATCAAATAAAACAGGCTGTTTTTAAATTTTTTTTCCATGTATAATATTTTTTTGACAGACAGTGGTGAGAAGTCACCCCTGTCTTTTTTTATGGTGTATTGTCTAGCGCAGTGGGTCAAAGAGATATTCCAGCCCGTTTACTTTGATTTCATAGACCGTACGCAGCATATCACCCAGCTTTCCTTTAGGCATGCCCTCCTGATTCATCCAGACTACATATGGCTCAGGCAGGTCAATCAAGAGCCGCCCGGCATATTTTCCATACGGCATGCGTGTTCTGCTCAGTTCCAGCAATTGCCGGTGATCGAAAACGGAAGTCTCCTCCATATTCTAGTCTAACTCCCTCAGAGCATCTGAAAATGCTGCTACCCGCCCTGCTTTTTTCATTGATTTAAAGATTTTTTCAAAGCCCGTATCATCCATAGTCGATAGGATATCCTTCATTCTTGCCAGAATCTGGGCATCGCCACAAAACAGGCTGCTATATCTGACCAGAATTTCTTCTATATAATAGCGAAGCATTGAAGCCCTTTCCGAGTGGTCAGGTTTTGCTGTAGCTTTGCCGCGTAATCGCTGGAAAATCAGTGGATCACTGATGGCGCCTCTGCCCAGCATCAATCCGGAAGCACCAGTCAATTGTTGTACATGAAGACCGGAAGCCGTATCGGTTATGTCTCCATTGGCGATAACCGGAATTCTGGTTTTCTGCACTACCTCTGCGGTTATCGTATGGTCAGCCATGCCGGAATATTTCTGAATAACTACTCTTGGATGCAGAATCAGGAAATCGACGCCCGATGCTTCAAAGAGCGGCAGCAGGTCGAAAATTTGTCTGGGACTGTTGTAGCCTGAGCGCAGTTTGATTGAAAAGGAACATGAAATAGCTTTGCGGAGTGCAGGAATGATGTTGTTCAGCTCTTCCGGATTTCGCAGCATTCCGCCACCGGTCAAGCCTGTTGTCATGCGACCATATGGACATCCCATATTCAGGTTGATATGCCTGGCCCCGGCTAACTGTGCCGACTCTGCTGCTGCAACCAGTGCCTCCTGTCCATGGCCGATCAGCTGTACGACAAGTGGGACAGTATCCTTGTTAGCCGATATTTCGCGCAAGTCACCACTGGAAAGCTTCTGTTTTGCCTCGGCCGGATTTGCTCGCATGAATTCAGTGAAGACTACATCAGGGTGAACCCAGTCGATAAAGAATGAGCGCAGGGTGCTGTTGGTCAGGCCCTGCATCGGTGCCAGCATTAAAGGGAATTGTTCCTTATGCCATGGAAGCTGAGCGGTCATATTAGTCCTGGATACTGTCGCTGATTGGATATAATTTATACCGGTTTGATCTGTAGACAAAACAACAACGACTCCTGAAATATCCAGGAGTCGTTGTTATTCCAATAAAGTCGTCTGGATTAGCGGATTTCTACCAGTTCCAGTTCAAAGGTGAGATCTTCGCCTGCAAGAGGATGATTGGAATCGAAAGTTACGCTTTCCTCATTTACCTCGACAACAGTGACATCAAAAGCGTCATCATCATCGTTGGTAATGGTCAGCTCGTCGCCAACCTCAGGCTTCAGGTCTTCAGGCATATCAGCTCTCGGTACATTGAAAATCTTTTCCATATCGTATTCGCCAAAAGCGTCTTTGGCTGGAATTACAACAGTTTTCTTTTCACCAATCGCCATGCCGACCAGCGCTTCTTCAACCAGAGGAAAGAATTCTTCCGAACCGATG
>JBGSQR010000499.1:0-4180 GCA_041737975.1 Geobacterales bacterium
GCCAGGACACGACGACGTTCGATACTCATCGTTTCAGGCATGGTCAGGGTCAGTTTGTAGCCACGTGCCGCAGCCACATAGGCCAGTGCAATGCCGGTGTTGCCAGAAGTTGGTTCAATGATTTCTACGCCCGGCTTGAGAACGCCGCGTTTTTCCGCGTCCCAGATCATGTTTGCGCCGATGCGGCATTTGACCGAGTAGGCCGGGTTGCGTCCCTCGACTTTAGCCAGGATGGTTGCCTTGGCGCCTTTGGTTACGTGGTTCAATTTGATCAGTGGTGTGTTGCCGATGGACTGTGAGTTGTCGGAATAAATCTTGCTCATGTTGAATTCCCCTTTCATTTAATAACTATGGATTTAGTAGATATTGCAGGCAAAAAATATATTTATCAGATACTGAAGTCTACTATATTAGCTTGTTTATTGCGTGCAGTCTCACTTCGTTCAAGCATATCAGCCAATGTCAGGCTGTCAAGCACGTTGGCCAGGGCTGTGTTTACGTCAACCATAACCAGGCGAATCCCGCAGCTTTGTTCGTCGTGGCATTCGTCGCATTGAGTGTAATTTGTCTGGCTGAGGCACTGTACCGGAGCCAGATCACCTTCCAGAATACGTACTACCATGCCGAGGGTGATCTTGTTGGCCGGCATGGAAAGGTTGTATCCACCACCTTTTCCAATCCTGCTCTGCAGCAGGCCGCCTTTACGCAGTGAAAGCAGAATGAATTCCAGAAACTTCTTAGGAATATTCTGCGCCTTAGCCAGGTCTGCAATCAGAACAGGTTGACCTGCCGGCTGTTCGGCCAGATAATTTAGCGCCATTAAGGCGTATTTAGTCTTTTTAGATATCATCTATTAAAACTATAGATATACTAAAATTAGATGTCAAGAATTATTTTTCTTGTGAAAAATTATTTTAACGCCTGGGCAATATCCGCAATCATGTCATCGCTGTCTTCCAGGCCGACAGACAAACGCACCAGCGTATCCTTGATTCCCTTTCGTTCTCTTTCTTCTTTTGGCACAGCAGCATGCGACATCTTGGCCGGATAGGAGATGATGCTTTCCACTCCGCCCAGGCTGACGGCAAAGGCGGACAGTTTAGACCCTTCCAACAGCTTTTTTGTGTTTTCAAAAGTATCCAGTTCAAAGGAAAATACCGCGCCCGGTCCATCGGCCTGTGCCTTATGGATTTCGTAGCCGGGGTGTTCGGGCAGGCCGGGATAATGGATTTTAGTGACCTGCTTCTGCTGCTTCAGCCACTCAACGATCTTGATGGTGTTCTGCTGACTTTGGTCCATTCTGATCTTGAGAGTTTTCAGGCCGCGCATGGTCAGGAACGAATCCTGAGGCCCAAGAATTGCGCCGAAGCCGTTCTGGATAAAACGGATGCGGTTTCCAAGATCAGTATCGTTGACTATTGCAAATCCGCAGATGACATCGCTGTGACCGTTGAGAAACTTGGTGCCACTGTAGAGAACTATATCGCAACCAAGTTCCAGTGGTCGCTGCAGGTAAGGCGTCATGAAGGTGTTATCAACCATGGTGATGATGCCGCGCTGCCTTGCTATTGCTGCAACAGCTCTCAAATCGGTAACTTTTATCAGCGGGTTGGACGGGGTTTCCAGATAGATACCTTTTGTCTCCGGACGGATTGCAGCTTCAATGGCTTCAACACTGGTGGCATCTACAAAGGTGGACTGGATACCGAGCCGACTGAAGATCTGGGTCAGAACCCGGTAGGCTCCGCCGTAGACATCGTCACACACAACCAGATGGTCACCGGGGGAGAAGATCAGCAGGGTTGACGAGATGGCCGCCATGCCTGAGGCAAAGGCAAAACCCCGGTTGCCCCCTTCCAGTGCGGCTACCGCTTCTTCCAGCGCTTCGCGGGAAGGGTTGTCGGAACGGGCGTAGTCATATTTGCCAAAGTTGTCCAGCGACTGTTGGCGAAAAGTGGATGTCTGGTAGATCGGCATTCCCAGGGCGCCGGTGCGTGGGTCTATGGTCTGTCCGCTATGGATCAGTTTGGTGGCAAATTTCATTTTGAATCTCCTTCAAATGCCTGGCTGAGGTCCTCAATCAGGTCGTCAATATCCTCTATTCCGATCGAAAGTCGCAGCAATACATTGTTGATTCCCAGGCGTGCTCGAACATCGGGCGGAATATCGGCATGGGTCTGTCCTTCCGGAAAGGTCATCAGGGTTTCCACTCCGCCCAGGCTTTCGGCAAATGAGATCAGTCTGGTTTTCAGTAACAGCTGTTCTACCAGGGAGTGCTGATCCACCTCAAAAGCCACCATGGCGCCGAACCCCCTGCAGTCCCGCTCCATCAGTTCCTTATCCGTATGTTCATCAAGCCCGGGGTAATAGACTTTGCGAACGCGTGGCTGCTTCTGCAGCCAGAGCGCAATTTTCAGTGCGTTTTCCTGCTGTCGGTCCAGGCGCACGCCCAGTGTTTTCATTCCGCGAATTACCAGCCAGGAATCCTGCGGGCCGAGAATGGCACCGGCTCCGTTCTGTTTGTAGTAAACCTCTTCCGCCAGTTGCGGGTCCTTGGCTGTGATCAGTCCTGCAATGGTGTCGTTATGGCCGGACAGATACTTGGAGGCGCTGTAGACGGCGATATCCGCACCCAGATCCAATGGACGCAACAGGTAGGGGGTCAGGAAGGTGTTGTCTGCAATCAGAAGCAGGTTGTGCGCTTTGCACAGAACAGAGAGGGCAGGGATATCGGCAAACTTCAGCAGCGGGTTGGTTAGTGTTTCCATGAATACCGCTTTGGTATTCTTGGTAATGGCGTCCTGAACAGCCTGCAGGTCTGTCGTATCCACATAGGTGAAGGTCAGGCCATACTGATTCAGTATCTTGTCGAACAAGCGGCAGGTGCCGCCGTAGAGATCTTCTGTCACCACCAGATGATCACCACTTTTGAACAGCAGCATCAGGCTGGTGATGGCGGCCATGCCGGATGCGTAGGCAAATCCGCGGGCTGCTCCGTCAAGTCGGGCAATGCCGTCTTCCAGTGATTGGCGGGTAGGATTGGCGGAGCGGCTGTAGTCAAAGCCGGTGCTCTGACCCAGGCCAGGGTGGCGAAAGGTGGCTACCTGGTAGATCGGAACCGATAAAGCGCCGGTGCGGGTGTCCCATTCAAGTCCTATCTGAACTGCCTGTGTGCTGATTTTCATATTTACCCCTCCACCCTGATAAACAGGATAAGTGCTCTAACGAAGTTATTTTTCTGCCAGAAAAAAGCAGAAGATAACTTCTAACTTACTAAATAAAAAATCCCCTTCCGGGGTGCGGAAGAGGATTGAAATGATGTCGTCGCTCTTCCTTATCTCCCGGGACTCAAGTCCCGCTGGAATTGGCACCTTCCCCGAGGGGGGTTGCCGCGATATCAAAGGGCCAGACCCTCCATCGCTCTTGATAAGAAATATATGTCACAGTTTAATGTGTGAATTTATGAATTACAATTATCATTGTCCGACCAAAATTGTCAACTACTAAAAAAGAACTTGATCAACTTGGTGTGTTTTGTTTTTTACTGGAAAATTGAAAAAATTATTCCGCTTCCAGTGTAATAGCAACAATAAACCAGTCATCGTCTGTTATGAATCTGAGAGTCATTGTATCATTTAGCGTTCCAGCCGAAATGACATAATCGGATCCGGTTACAACGGATGGTGTTGAAATGCGAATGTCGGCACCACCACGGGCCAGGTGCAGTTTAAATGAACCGGCTACCATGTTGGCAACCTCGCCAAGGGCATCCTGTACATCTTCATTCATTTCCGTAATATCCATACCAAGCATGCTGGACGTAATCTGCAGTGCCAGGTTCTGGGGGGTATGGATGCTGACGAGACCGCTGTAAGAACCCGCAAGACCAACCATTGATGTGATACAACCCTCAAAATGTGTCATTGGCTCAATCTGGGTTGGGACTGGCAGAATGTCTTCCATGCCTACCATGGTGCTGAAAACTTCCTTGATGTCGCTGATCAGGAATTTAGTCAGCTCCTCTTCAGTAATATTTTGTGCTTCAAGAATTTTTGAGCTGAATCCCATAACTCCCCCTGTAATTATCCATCAAAATTTAAATCAGACTGATTTTGTAAGAAGCTAATTAAATATCATCATTGTTATATTTACCATAAAAAATTCCGGATGCAATCATAAC
>JBGSQR010000523.1:0-3470 GCA_041737975.1 Geobacterales bacterium
GGAACCGCATCCGGCCTCTTCCACAAGGTAAATCTAGACCCAACCAGCTTTAGATATCTACGTTGGTCTTGGAAAATAAAGAATACAATTCCAAAAGGGTATGAAAACAGAAAAGACGGCGATGACTATGCTGCCAGAGTATATGTTGTTTTTCCCGGCCGCTTTTTCTGGCAGACTAAGGCAATCAACTATATCTGGTCAAACCACCTCCCCAAGGGGCAATTTATTCCTAACGCCTTTACTTCCAACGCTGTGATGCTGGCAGTAAAATCGGGAACAGGTTCGGCAGGAAAATGGCTAACAGAAGAACGTGATTTGCTTGCAGACTACAGAAAATTATTCGGTGGTGAACCGCAACAAGTCGGTGCAATTGCAATTATGACGGATACGGACAATACGGGAGATGAAGCAACAGCCTGGTACGGGGAGATTTCGATTGCTTCTCAATAATTCCAATGCCTGCCTTGACTATACTGCCCCGCAAAGAGTAATCTGTTTCGTCAACTATCGACAATTCAAATATGGGAGAAATAAATAATGCAACAGACGGACCTGACATGGAATACAACACTTCTCTACCCTGCCCCTGATTCTGTTGAACTTGAAGCCGATCTGAGTTCTTTTGAAGATTTGGCAGCGGCTTTTCGTGATAAATATTTTGAAAATATTTCAAAGCTTGATAGTGCTGCAATCCTGACAGCTATTAAAGAATACGAGGCAATGCAGCTTAGAATGTCCAAACCATTCTGTTATGCCCATCTGCTTTTTGCTGGAGACTCTTCCGATCAAGCCAATCTGGCGCTTTCCATGCGCTGCTCCGAACTGGGTAGCCGCCTGTCGCAGCAACTTCTGTTTTTTGACCTGGAACTGATGCACCTGGAGGAGGATCGCTTTGAATCTCTCTGCAAACTTCCCGAAGCAGCAAATTACGAACATTTTTTACGCGGAATCCGTAAGTTTCGTCAATTTAGCCTGAAAGAAAATGAGGAGAGACTGCTGACTCGGAAGGATCTGACCGGAATTAGGGCCTTTACCAAGTTATTTGATGAGCTGTCTGCATCATTCAAATACAAAATGGAGCTTGATGGTGAGCTTCAGGAATTCACAGGTGAAGAACTGTTGTCACTGCTGCATCACAATGACCCGGATGTTCGCTTCCGCGCCCAGACCACTTTCCTGGAGCTTCATGCAGAACATGGCATTGTCTTCAACTCCGTATTCAACAACATGGCTCTTGATCATGGCCAGGAAATGGAGCTTCGCGGCTACGAAACACCTATTCAGCCAACAAACATCGGCAATGAAATCCCTGACGAGGCGGTTGAACACCTGATGCAGGTAACTGAGGCCAACTATTGCCTGGCCCAGGATTATTTCTGCCTAAAAGCAAAAATGCTGGGAATGGACAAAATCCGTAACTGCGATGTTTATGCACCGATAGTTGAAAGTGAAAAAAAATACAGCTTTGATGAAGCTAAAGAGATGGTAGTAGCCTCTTATGGCAACTATGATGCTGAATTCGGAAAAGTCGTAAATGATTTCTTCACTGAGCGCCGGGTAGATGTTCTGCCGAGGCAAGGAAAATCAGGCGGAGCATTTGCCATGGGGGTTACACCAGAAACTCCGCCATTCCTGTTACTTAACTACACCGGAACTCTTCGCGATCTGGCCACAATAGCGCACGAAGCGGGACACGGGCTGCATTTTGTACTCTCTCAAAAACAGACCATGCTCAACTATCATGCCCCTCTCCCGCTAGCTGAAACCGCATCGGTATTTGGCGAGATGCTGCTGACCAGAGAATTGCTGGACAAAGAGAGTGACCCTGTTGTACGCAGGTCATTGTTGTGCGCCAAAATTGAAGACATTATTGCAACCACATTCCGTCAAACGGTTCTGACACGCTTTGAGCTACGTCTACACAATGAAAGAAATAATGGTTTGCTTTCCAATGACAGAATTTCAGAAATCTGGCTGGAAGAGAATGGAAAATTGTTTGGTGACTCAGTAGAAATGATCCCGGCGTACCGCTGGGGTTGGAGCTACATCAGCCATTTTATCCATAGCCGTTTTTACTGTTACTCCTATACGTTTGCAGAGCTGCTTGTACTGGCACTTTTTCAGAAATACCGAGAAGAAGGAAATGACTTTAAACCTGGTTACCGACAATTGCTGGAATCCGGAGGAGCTCTTTCTCCTGCTGATACTGCTGCACTGGCCGGAATTGATATTACGGCGGCTGACTTCTGGCAAAAAGGATATAACTTTCTTAAAGAATTGATAGAAGAACTTAAAGCAACAATTTGATAAAGAATAGTTAAATATATTTTTATACTTCTGATTAAGGAGTGAACACATGAATTCCTGTCTTTCACCCAATCCTCTGAAAATCCTGCTGGTAGAAGATAGCGAACACAACCTGCCTGCATTTATTCGTGCATTCAGTTTAAATGGTTATAAAGCTGAAATTTCTCAAAGCGCCAGTGCCGAAGACGCCCTTGAGCTTTTAGGCTGTGAATTCATAAAATTTGATGCATTGGTCACAAATTACAAGCTGCCGGGCATGAGCGGCCTGGAACTTTTCACAAAGCTTCGCAATACAGACAATATCCTGCCGGTAATTATGCTTATACCATTCGGGTCGGAAGATTTTGCGGTGGAAGCCCTCAAAGACGGTGTAGATGACTATATAATCAAGGATCGTGACCAGAAATATTTGAAGTTGCTACCTTTTGTTGTAAACAGCGTTATCAGAAATATTACAGCTCAAAAAAACACACTGGATGCGCTGCGTCTGATGCAGTATTCAGTTGATCAGGCTTCTGAGATGATCATGTGGGGTAATAGTGAGGGACAGTTTACATACGTAAATAATAAAACCTGCGATACGCTTGGTTACACAAAAGAAGAATTGCTGAACAAATTTATCTGGGACGTGGATGAAGACTTTTCGCCAGAATCTTATATTAAGTACTGGATCAAGATGGGACTTATGGATCAGGACCGTTTTGAAACAGTCTACTGGCGAAAGGATGGCACTAGATTTCCGGTTGACATATCTGTAAGCCAGGGAGTTTTTGAGGGAAAAAAACTTAACTTTGTATTTGCCAGAGACATATCGGAGCGGAAACAGATGGAAGAAGACCTTCAAAAAGTTAATGAAGAACTGGAAGTAAGGGTTACCGAACGAACAGAAGAACTTGCCATGACTGTTAATATGCTGCAAGAAGCTGTGACCATGCTGCAAAAGGAAATCACTGAGCGAATCAAATCCGAAGAAGCTCTGATGCAGAGCCAGGAAGCCCTAAATAACTCTTCAAAAGAGATGTATGACCTTTATAATCATGCGCCTTGCGGCTACCACTCTCTGGATGAAAACGGCTCTATTGTCCGCATCAATGATACTGAACTAAATTGGCTTGGCTACAGCAGAGATGAAATTGTTGGCGTTAAAAAGTTTACAGATCTGA
>JBGSQR010000524.1:0-3740 GCA_041737975.1 Geobacterales bacterium
CCGCTCCGTCGAAAACGCCCTTAAAGTCGAGGTGCCGCTCAACGCGCAATACATCCGCAACATCATGATCGCCCAGCATGCCCTGCAGGACCATATCCTGCACTTTTATCATCTGTCCTCGCTGGACTGGGTTGATGTAACTTCGGCGCTCAAGGCCGATCCCCGTAAAACAGCTCAACTGGCGCAGTCCATGTCCGACTGGACCGGCAACAGCGAGACCGAGTTCAAGGCGGTCAAGGAAAAGCTAAAGTCTCTGGTGGAAACAGGGCGTCTGGGGATTTTCTCCTCCGGCTACTGGGGACACCCGGCCATGAAAATGTCACCTGAAGCCAATCTGATGATCGTGGCACATTATCTGACCGCTCTGGATTACCAGCGCAAAGCGGCCCAGGTCACGGCAATTGTTGGCGGAAAAAACCCGCATATCCAGAATCTGGTTGTTGGTGGTGTTGCAACTGCCATCAATATGGAAAACATGGCTACGCTGAATATGGAAAAAATTGCGGCCATGCGTACATTGATGCATGAAACACGCGACTTTGTGCAGAAGGTCTATTACCCGGACATGATCGCAATTGCTACAACCTACAAGGAATGGTTCAAGTACGGTAGCGGCGTTACTAACTACATGGCGGTACCGGAATTTCCGGAAGATACAAAAAATACAAAGTTTGCCCTGCCGGGAGCAATTATTCTGGGCGGAAATATAAACGGCGCCAGAATTATCAGGGATTATCAGGATGCGGAGATGGTTAACGGAGTCAAGGAAAGCGTGACCCACGCCTGGTACGAGGGTAAGGGCAATTTGCACCCATGGGAAGGCGAGACCAAACCAAAATACACGGATTTTCAGGAGGATGGCAAATACTCCTGGTGCAAGGCGCCAACCCTTTCCGATAAGCCGATGCAGGTTGGTCCGGCTGCGCAGCTCTTTGCCGCCTATGTTGATGGCAACAAGAAAGTAAAATCATTGATGGATTCAACCTTTAAAAAGATCGGCGTCGGCATCAACGACCTGCACTCGACAATGGGTCGCCTGACTGCCCGTTCGATCCGGGCCCACCTGATTGCAGACTACACGCTGGAGTATCTTGACAAACTGGTTGCCAATATTGCCAAAGGCGACAGCACCTACGCCAATCATACTGAAATCCCGAAAGGTGAGTACAGAGGCGTAGGTTTTCACGAAGCGCCACGTGGTACCCTGTCACACTGGATGGTTATTGAAAAACAGAAGATCAAAAACTATCAGGCGGTTGTGCCGTCAACATGGAACTCTGCACCCAGAAACGGTAAAGGCGAAATGGGCCCATATGAAGCATCATTGATCGGAAATCCGGTTGCTGTTGCCGATAAACCACTGGAAGTATTGAGAACAATCCACTCTTTTGACCCATGTATCGCCTGTGCTGTTCATACCATTGATCCGGAAGGCAAAGAGATTACCAAGGTCAAGGTTTTGTAATTACAGTTTTGAAAGCAGCTGTTATTATGCAATATTATTATTCCAGGAGCGTTTGATAGGGCGGGCAATAAGCCCGCCCTTTTTTTACAAAGGACCCTAAATGAAAGTACTGATATTCGGAGCAGGAAACCTGCTTTTTACAGATGAAGGTTTCGGTGTTCACTTCATCAGGTACATGCAGGCAAATTACAGTTTCACACCAGAAGTAGAGCTATATGATGGCGGCACCCTGGGAATCATGGTTTCCCATATGCTTGAGGAAGCGGAGCAGGTTTTCCTGATTGATGTAATTGAAGCAAAAGGCGCACCGGGTACAGTTTTTCGTTATGATAAGGAAGATTTTATGCTGAACCGTATCCCGGTTAAGATGTCGCCACACCAGATCGGTATCCAGGAAGTCCTGACAATCAGTGAGCTGCGTGGCCGTTGTCCGGATAAAATTACACTGTATGGAGTTGTTCCGGCGTCATATGAAACCAGTGACAGCTTATCGCCAGCGTTGAAAGAAACATTGCCGCTGCTGGCCGGGATGCTGATCAAGGAATTGGCGACATCCGGCTTTTCGGTTGGAAAGCTGTGATAAAAATGATTTGCAGATAAAATCGAATAATGATAACCACATATAAATCAATTCAACAGAGGTCTAAACATGACTCAAAATCCTGAAGTGCTGCATTATGCTGTTTCAGTAGTCGGAAAGGATAGACCCGGGATAGTCGCAGGGATCACAGAGGCGCTTTTCAGATTGGGATGTAATATTGCCGACTCCAGCTGCACCATGCTGGCCGGTGAATTCGCCATGATCCTGATTATTTCCCACCCTAAGCCATTTAATAAAACCAGGTTGCAAGATGAGCTGAAACCGGTCTGCGAAGAGCTGGGTATGTCCATGGTAGTCCGCACGTTGCATGCTGACGAAGCAATTCGCAAAGAGTCGGATGGTGAAATCTGTCTGGTTTCGGTGTACGGGGCAGATCAGCCGGGCATTGTTTACCGTGTCACCCGCGAGTTGGCGCAACTGGGAATTAACATCACAGACCTGGCTACAAAACTGATCGGAACAGAAGAAGATCCGGTTTATGTGATGATGCTGGAGGCCAATGTGCCGGATGGTGAAACTCCTGAGAATGTTGAAAAGATGCTGGAAAATCTGAAAAAGGAGTTGAATGTGGAGATAGGCGTGCGAATTGTAACGCCGGTCTCACTTTAATATATGGCGATTCAAACTATTCTGCGTTATCCCCATCCGGCTCTTAAAAAGGTTTGTCGCCCGGTGGAGGAGGTTGACGCCACTATACTTAATCTGATCGATGACCTGCTGGATACGATGCATGCCGGCCCCGGATCGGTGGGAGTTGCCGCACCTCAGATCGGCGTGATCCTGCGTGTCTGTGTGGTTGACGTGTCCAAAAGTCGCAACGGCAAGGATAACAACCATGGTCTGCTGCGTATGATCAATCCAGTGATCACTGCCAGAAGCGGAGAGGCAATCATGCGCGAAGGTTGCATGAGCGTGCCGGATTATACCGGTGATGTTGAGCGGGCAACTGAAATTACGATCTGCTTTGATGAGCCTGATGGGACATCACGTCAGATTACGGCTTCAGGTTTTGAGGCGGTCGCTATTCAGCATGAGATGGATCATCTGGACGGGCTGCTTTTTCTGGACAGAATAATGAGCGTCAAGACCGGTCTGTTTAGAAGGAAAAGTTACAGTTAATCAGGATAAAGGAGGGGCTGCCGATGTCAGAGCAACTAACTATTGCTGAACAGAATGAACTTCTTGGGGTTGCCCGTGCAACTATTCTGGAAAAAGTAGAGACAGGCACTATCACTAAGATAGAAACTGATTCGCAGTCTTTACAGGCGGAAAATGGCTGTTTCGTGACCGTCAAGCAAAACGGACATCTGCGTGGCTGTATTGGTAACTTCGTATCAGATAAACCTCTATATTTACTTGTTCAGGAGATGGCGATTGCTGCAGCCACTCAGGATCCCCGTTTTTATCCCATGAAACAACCGGATCTTGACAATTTCCAACTGGAAATATCAGTGCTGTCACCCCTGAAGAAAATTTCATCAATCAAGGAAATTGATGTGGGAACACATGGTATTTATCTGGTGAAAAATGCCAATCGCGGAGTTTTGCTGCCTCAGGTTGCTACAGAATACGGCTGGGATTTGGAAACGTTCCTGGATCATACCTGCATGAAGGCCGGCCTGCCGGAAAAAGCCTGGCAGAAGGATTGTGAGATTTATATCTTTAGTGCCCAGG
>JBGSQR010000557.1:0-2842 GCA_041737975.1 Geobacterales bacterium
GGTACACAGATAACTTTGCGAATCTGAACGCCTTCAAGAAATGGCTTAATTTTATCATCAGTCAGAGCTAAAGTTTTAAGTGTTTCTTCATCAGAACCTGCAGCAACTGTAATCTTAGAGCGAAGTTTTCCATTTACCTGGACGACTACCAGAACCTCTTCATCCACAACCGCCTCACGGTCATACTCGGGCCATGCTGTTTCTGAAACAACAGTCGTATTGCCTAGTTGTTGCCAGAGTTCCTCTGTTATATGAGGTACGAATGGAGCAAGCAAAAGGACCATACTCTCCAGTGCTTCCTTCATGACAGGACCAGACTGTGCTGTTTTAAGATCTGAAGCCTGCAAGGCATTCAAAAGCTCCATAACGGCAGCAATAGCTGTATTGAAGTGAAAACGCTCTTCGATATCTTCCGTTACCTTTTTAATAGTCTTATGCACTACTCGGCGCAGATTTTTCTCTTCGGCAGTTAATAATTCCGTTTTTACAGCACCGGACTGTTTGACAAGCCCCAGTCGATCATGGACCAATCTCCAAACGCGATTCAGAAAACGAAATGTACCGTCTACACCCTGATCGCTCCAATCCAGATCCTTCTCTGGCGGGGCAGCAAAAAGTGAGAACAGGCGTGCTGTATCAGCACCATACCTGTCGATAAGGGCGTTAGGATCAACAACATTGCCCTTGGACTTACTCATCTTGGCCCCGTCCTTAATGACCATACCCTGGGTCAGTAGATTGGTGAAAGGCTCGTCACATTTAATGTAACCAAGATCTCGCAGTACTTTTGTAAAAAACCTGGCATACAGGAGGTGTAGTACAGCATGTTCAATGCCGCCGATATACTGATCAACAGACATCCAGTAATCGGTCCGCTCACGATCAAGCGGCCCCATCTTGAAATCCGGACAACAATAGCGCAGGAAATACCAGGAAGACTGCACAAAAGTATCCATAGTATCGGCTTCACGACGGGCAGGTTGCTTACACTTGGGGCAAGGAACCTGAATAAATGAATCCAACTTTGCCAACGGACTGCCACCCTCACCTGTAAACGCAACATCCATAGGTAATTTTACAGGCAGATCGCTTTCCGGCACAGGTACAACGCCACAACTATCACAATAAATAACCGGAATCGGGTTACCCCAATAACGCTGTCTGGAAATACCCCAATCACGTAGTCTGAAATTTACAGTTTTCTTACCCATACCGGCACTCTGCAGATAATCGGCTATAGACTCTTTTGCTGCATCGCTAGGCATACCATCGAACTGACCGGAGTTAGTCAGTATGCCAACTTCTGTATATGCCGCACTCATGGAGAGTGGATCAAGATCCTCTCCAGCCGGCTGGATAACAACTCTGAGCGGTAAATCATATTTAGCTGCAAAATCAAAATCGCGCTGATCATGTGTAGGTACTGCCATTACAGCACCGGTCCCATAGTCCATCAGTACAAAGTTAGCCAGGTAGATCGGCATCTTTGCTTTGGTCAATGGATTGATACAGTAAGAACCGGTAAAGACACCTTCCTTTTCAAAATCCTCAGATGTGCGTTTTATGCGGTCGGTTTTCTGAACTTTCTCTATAAAAGCATCAACAGACTCTTTCCTGTCAGAAGTCGTCAGTTTATGGGCCAGCGGATGTTCAGGGGCAAGAGACATGAAAGTAGCACCAAACACGGTATCCTGGCGGGTAGTAAACACCCTGACTGAGCCCTCTCCTGATTCAAGAGGGAAATCAATCTCACAGCCAAAACTCTTGCCTATCCAATTGCGTTGCATGGTCAAAACCCGCTCAGGCCAGCCGGAAAGCTGATTGGTGCACTCCAGCAACTCTTCAGCATAATCCGTAATACGGAAAAACCACTGGTCCAGCTCCTTCTGCTTTACGTCATGTGCGCAGCGCCAGCAACAGCCGTCTTCAACCTGCTCGTTAGCGAGTACGGTTTCACAGGTTGGACACCAGTTGACGAAGGAGGTTTTCTTGTAGGCCAATCCTTTAGAAAACATATCCAGAAATATTTTTTGTTCCCAGCGGTAGTAATCTAGATCACAGGTAGCAAGCTCACGGGACCAGTCGTAAGAAAATCCCATTTTTTTCAACTGAACTCGCATATAGTCAATATTTTCATAGGTCCATTTTGCCGGGTGGCTATTATTCTGAATTGCGGCGTTTTCTGCAGGCATGCCGAAGGCATCCCATCCCATGGGATGCAGAACATTGAACCCGCGCATTCTCTTGAACCGACCGATTACATCACCAATTGAATAGTTACGCACGTGTCCCATATGAATTCTACCTGAAGGGTAAGGAAACATTTCCAGCAGATAGTATTTTTGCTTATTCTTATCTTCAGTAACCGCATATGAAGCATTTTCTTCCCAAAAATTCTGCCATTTCTGTTCAATTTGAATCGGAGTATACTTCTGGTCCACAGTGCTATCCTTTCTTGAAACACGCATTTATGATTTATCAATAAAAAGAAATAGGGTAAAAATTTCAATCTGGTGACTATATAACAAAAACTGCCTTTACGCAAAGACGTATAGGCATTTTATAAAAACAGGCCACAGTTAACAAGACATCTCTTCTCTACAAATAGGCTCCTCGGCGCAGAATCTCTTCTACTAACTGATGCAGTGGCAAAACCTGATCAACCGCTCCTGTTGCAACGGCTTCTCTGGGCATACCATATACAACAGATGTCTCTTCCGACTCGGAAATCACATAACCACCATTATCTTTAACACTTCGTATACCTTTGGCCCCGTCGTTTCCCATACCGGTTAAGATAACAGCCAACATACGGCTTTGAAAAACCGCAGCACAGGATTCC
>JBGSQR010000587.1:0-4427 GCA_041737975.1 Geobacterales bacterium
AGAATCCGTATCCGAAGGTCATCCTGACAAGGTTGCCGACCAGGTTTCTGATGCTATTCTTGACGCGATTCTCGAGCAGGACCCCACAGCCCGCGTGGCTTGTGAAACCATGGTAACTACCGGCATGGCCGTAATTGCCGGCGAAATCACCACCAATGCCGTCATCAACTACTCCGATATCGTTCGCAAAACCATCAAGGAAATCGGCTACACCGATTCCGAAATGGGTTTTGATGCCGATACCTGTGCCGTTTTGGTTTCTGTTGATAAGCAGTCCCCCGATATCGCACAGGGCGTTAACGAAGGCGATGGCCTGCATAAGGAGCAGGGCGCCGGCGATCAGGGCCTGATGTTCGGTTATGCCTGCAATGAAACTCCTGAGTTGATGCCGATGCCGATTCAGCTTTCACACCAGCTGGTCAAGCGCTTGGCTGATGTTCGTAAATCTGGAGTACTGCCATTCCTGCGTCCTGACTCAAAATCACAGGTTTCCGTAGAGTATGTCAACGGCAAGCCTAGCCGTATCGATACAGTTGTTATCTCAACCCAGCATACACCTGATGTTACCCACAAGCAGATCGAAGACGGCGTAATTGCCGAAGTTGTCAAAAAAGTCATTCCTGCTGAACTGCTGGATGCCAGCACACGTTATTTCATCAACCCGACCGGCCGTTTTGTTGTCGGCGGCCCCATGGGCGACTGCGGCCTGACCGGCCGCAAAATCATTGTTGACACATACGGCGGCATGGGACGTCACGGTGGTGGCGCATTCTCCGGCAAAGACCCTTCCAAGGTTGACCGTTCAGCTGCCTACATGGGCCGCTATGTTGCCAAGAACCTGGTTGCAGCCGGTCTCTGTGACCGTTGCGAAGTCCAGGTTGCCTATGCCATCGGCGTAGCACAGCCCGTTTCCATCATGGTTCATGCCTTCGGCACCGGCAAGGTTTCCGAAGAGCGTCTGGCAGAACTGGTTCGCGAAGTATTCGACATGCGTCCTGCAGCAATTATCGAACAGCTCGACCTGCTTCGCCCGATCTACAAGAAAACCGCTGCCTATGGCCACTTTGGTCGTGAACTGCCGGAATTCACCTGGGAGAAGACCGACAAGGCCGCTATCCTTAAAGCAAAAGCTGGTCTATAAAAGGACCGCTCCGCAATTCTTGTTTCTGTATGACGTAATTTAACAAGCGGGGCGGTTACCTAAACCGCCCCGCTTTATTTTTTATCGAAACCAATTGGAGAGAGCAATGTCAAAAACTTTCAAAATAGCGGTTCTGCCGGGTGACGGCATTGGTCCTGAAGTAATGGCTGCAGCTCTGAATGTGCTGGATGCCGTTGAAAATAAATTCGGTGTAAAATTCGAGCGTACTCACGCCAATGTGGGTGGAGCCGGTATTGACAATGAAGGCAAAGCACTGCCTGAAACAACCATAAATATCTGCCGTGCGGCTGACGCCATCCTGTTCGGTTCGGTCGGCGGTCCCAAATGGGAAACCCTGCCACCGGAAGAGCAGCCAGAGCGTGGTGCGCTACTGCCGCTGCGCAAGATTTTCGGCTTGTACGCCAACCTGCGTCCGGCCATCATCTTTCCGTCACTGACAAACGCCTCCTCCCTGAAGGAAGAGATCATTGCCGGTGGTTTTAATGTACTGGTTATCCGCGAATTGACCGGAGGGATCTATTTCTCCCAGCCAAAAGGAATCGAAGGCGTTGGCCGCGAGCGGATCGGCATCGATACCCTGCGTTACAGTGTACCCGAGATCGAACGGATCACTCACGTAGCCTTCCAGTCAGCCATGAAGCGTGACCGCAAGGTTTGCTCCATTGATAAAGCCAATGTTCTGGCATCTTCCGTGCTGTGGCGTGAAATTGTCATCACCATTTCAAAAGAGTATCCGGAAGTCAAACTGACCCACATGTATGTGGACAATGCAGCCATGCAGCTGGTTAAAAATCCCAAGCAGTTTGACGTTATTCTCTGCGAAAACATGTTTGGTGACATCCTCTCCGATGAGGCTGCCATGCTGACCGGTTCACTCGGCATGCTCCCTTCCGCCTCGCTGGCCGAAGGCACATTCGGAATGTACGAGCCTTCCGGCGGATCAGCACCTGATATCGCCGGCCAGGGTATTGCCAACCCGATTGCCCAGATTCTGTCCATGGGCATGATGATGCGTTTCTCCTTCAACATGATTGAGGCCGCCGATGCTATTGACAACGCCGTATCCAAAATACTGGACCAGGGATACCGTACCGCCGATATCTTCCAGAACCAGCCTGGTGAAAAACTGGTTGGCACAGAAGAAATGGGCAAGGCGATTATTGCAGCACTGTAAATGATAAATTTCTACGTATTCATATAGAAGATTGGAGATTGAGATGAAAGTAGGAATAGTCGGTTGGCGTGGCATGGTAGGTTCCGTTTTGATGCAGAGAATGCGTGAAGAAAATGATTTTGCCGGTATCGAGCCGGTCTTCTTCACCACATCCCAGACCGGACAGCCTGCGCCCATGAATGCCGGAATCCTTAAAGATGCCACGGATATTACGGAGCTGAAAAAACTGGATGCCATCATCACCTGTCAGGGTGGCGACTATACCAGCGCTGTTCATCCGGAACTACGTAAACAAGGCTGGAACGGCTACTGGATTGATGCGGCCAGCACCCTGCGCATGGAACCGAATGCCGTCATCATCCTCGACCCGGTTAATCGCAATGTAATTGATGCCGCACTGGCCAATGGCCAGAAGGATTTCATCGGCGGCAACTGCACCGTCAGCCTGATGCTGATGGCGCTGGGCGGGCTGTTCCGTGCCGGACTGGTGGAATGGATCACCTCCATGACCTATCAAGCCGCTTCCGGTGCAGGCGCTCCCAACATGCGCGAACTGCTGGCACAGAAAGGTGCGCTGCACAATTCCGTTATCAATCTGCTCAAGGACCCGGCCTCGGCAATTCTGGATATCGACCGCGAAGTCACCGCCACCCTGCGCAGTGACGATTTCCCAACCAAGGCCTTTGGCTATCCGCTGGCCGGCAGTGTTCTGCCCTGGATCGACAAAGAAGTTGAAGACGGCCAGAGCCGCGAAGAGTGGAAAGGATTTGTTGAAACCAATAAAATCCTGGGAACCGCCACTCCAATTCCGGTGGATGGACTATGCGTACGTGTCGGTGCCATGCGCTGCCACAGCCAGGCCATGACTATCAAGCTCAACAAGGATCTGCCGCTGGCCGAAATTGAAGAGCTAATCAAAAACGATAACCAGTGGGTCAAACTGGTACCCAACACCAGGGCTGATTCCCTGAGCCAGCTGACTCCAGCTGCAACATCAGGTACCCTGACCGTTCCTGTGGGTCGGGTACGCAAGATGAAAATGGGACCGGAATATATCTCGGCCTTTACCTGCGGCGACCAGCTCCTCTGGGGTGCTGCCGAGCCGCTACGCAGGATGCTGCGAATTCTGGTAGAAAAGTAATGCCTTGCTTTATGCTGTCATTGCAGTAAGTTTTAATTATCTGGAAACAACGCCCCTTGATGGGGCGTTGCTGTTTTGTGTCGTTGATAAACTTCTAAAAAAATCATTAAAGGTTGAATACAAAAACTGAAAACTATCGGCAAGAACTTGAAGGGAATCGAAGATGAGTTCTGAATTAACAGTCAATATTGACTACAGGGCATGGCTTGCAGAAATTAAGCTTAGAATCCGTACGGTTCAATTAAAGGCGGCCTTGAAGGTCAATACTCAGTTGTTGTCATTTTATTGGGAGCTTGGAGAGGATATTGTAGCTAAACAGTCAACAGCACAGTGGGGAGATAAATTCCTTCAGTCTCTCAGCCTCGATTTAATGGCCGAATTCCCCGATATGAAAGGGTTTTCCAAACGTAATCTTGAGCTAATTCGACAGTGGCATCTGTTTTACAAAACACTAGACCAGCCATTTCAAATTGCGAAACAACCTGTTTCGCAATTGACACTAAAGGATGGCGCAAATATGCGCCAACAAGTTGTTGGCCAAATCACCAGCATCCCCTGGGGTCATAATATTGCGATAGTTGCAAAGTGTAAAAACGTAGCTGAAGCTCTTTTTTATGTGCGGAGCACTCAAACCCAAAACTGGAGCAGGAGCGTTCTTGTTCATCAGATTGAAAGCGGCCTGTACCACCGCGAAGGCAAATCCGTCAACAACTTTACTACTACCCTACCGAAACCTCAGTCCGACCTTGCCTTGCAAACACTCAAAGACCCCTATATTTTTGATTTTTTGAGTATGACCAAGGATTACAATGAGCGTGACCTGGAAAATGGGCTCATCAACCATATTACCCACTTCCTGCTGGAGCTTGGTGCCGGTTTTGCCTTTATGGGTAAACAGATTCAGGTTCAGGTTGGTGAACGTGATTTCTTCATCGACCTGTTGTTTTACC
>JBGSQR010000597.1:0-2374 GCA_041737975.1 Geobacterales bacterium
CATCAGGCCGGAGGTGCCGTTATTGATAAAATGCTTGGCCGCCAGTTCGCACATCTCACCGGCGCCGATCAACATGACGCTTTTCCCGGTCAGGTCGCCAAGAATCTTTTTGGCCAGTTCCACAGCGGCAAAAGCTACAGATACGGCTGACGACGCAATCCTGGTTTCGGTACGGACCCGCTTGGCAACGGAAAAGGCCTTGTGCAGGAAACGGTTCAGGATGATGCCGGATGATTTAAATTCAGCTGCATAGCCGTAGGAGGACTTGATCTGACCCAGTATCTGCGGTTCGCCCACCACCATGGAGTCCAGGCTGGAGGCGACCCGGAACAGGTGACGGATGGCTGATTCGGAATGGTAACTGTAAAGATGGTTTTCCAGCTCTTCATAAGGAATACGGTGATAGTCAGCCATAAAGCGTTTGACACGGGAAATCCCGCCGGCGATGTCGCGGGTCGCAGCGTAGATTTCGACCCGGTTGCAGGTTGAAACGATTAGGCTCTCCACTATACCTTCCAGAGCAATCAGCTCCCGCAAGGGCTTTTCAATTATGTTGGATGAGAACGCAGCCTTTTCCCGAATCTCGACAGAAGCGGTTTTATGGGACAGGCCAACGACTATAATATGCATTTAATTCCCATTTCCATTTCGGGCTGAAGAACAGCTACCAGTTTAAATTATGTTTGATTCCGATCAGGCTGACCAGCAATACGACAAAGCCAAGCATTGAAAGGTAAGCAGCCTTTCTACCACGCCAGCCGGCAATAAAGCGGCCATGCAGCAGGGCGGCATAAATAAGCCAGGTAATCAGTGTCCAGACCTGCTTGGGGTCGGACCAGCTCCAGTAATTGCCCACAGCCTGATATGACCTGACGGCTCCGGAGATAATGGCGCCGGTCAGCATGGGAAAACCGATCATCAGACTGCGGTAGCTGATCTCTTCCAGAGTATCCAGTGACGGAAGCTTGCGGAACAGGGCACCAAAATGTTTTTTCTTGAGGAAGTGCTGTTGCAGCAGGTACATGACCGAAGCACCGCAGGAGATGGTAAATGTGGCATAACTGATAAATATCAGAAGTATGTGGGCCCAGAACCAGAGGCCGTACTGGGGGGGAGGAACGTCCGAAACGGTTCCGGGAAGTGCACTGGAAACGATAATTGAGATCATGGCCAGTGGAATCACAAAGGAGCCAAGGATGGCGACCTTATACATTCGCTCAAAAAGAATGAAAGCCCCGACTATTGTCAGGCTGAACAGGGAGAGCGACTCCTGAATAGAGCTGATTGGCAGCTGCCCGGTGGAACTGATCAGGTGTATGGTGGAAAGCAGGTGGGCAATGAATCCAAGCGTGATCAACCGGTGTGACCAGGAGGCGAGCTGCGCTGTTGTCCTGGCCAGGTAAACCAGGTAAAACAACGTTGCTAAGCCGTATAGCGCAAGTGTTAGATATAAAAAAGTCTGGCTCATGTCATTTCCTTGCGGTTCGACAGCTCCGCTATGGCGCTTTCAACACTGGAGCGCACAATTTTTGCATTGTAAGTGCTGGCGTTCCCTTCCGTCAACAGCTTTTCGCGCTGATTAGAGAGCTGCTCCAAAGCTACGCCGTAATCTTCACCAATAACGTCGGCAATTACATCTCTGACTTTGGCGGAAAAAGCCGGACAGCGCCCTCCGCTCGATACGGCAATATCAAGTGCTCCACGTTTCAGGACCGCCGGAAACATGCAGTCACCGCTTTCAGGGGCATCGGTGACGGCAACCAGAACGCCGCGCCTTCTGGCCTCTGCAGCGACTGCAGCATTTGCGGCAGCGTCGTCAGTGGTGGTGATAACCAGAAAAGCTCCCTCCATATCTGGTGGCACAAAGGTTTTGATCCTGACCTTGATTTTGCCTGCAGCTTCATGGGCAGCCAACTCTTCCGTCAATGCAGGAGAGACAACCCGCACTTCGGCTCCGGCCTTGAGCAGCACCTCTGTTTTTCTTGTAGCAACGCGTCCTCCACCTACTATCAGTACGACACGGCCCTGCATATCGATGTTCAGCGGCAGATATGACATATCACCCCAGCTCCGTTTGATAAGTTAAACTAAAGTTGTTTCTTGATGAAAACTTCTAGCACCATAATACCTTTTTGCAAACGTTTCAACCTAACCGACGCGTTTTGGAGTTTGCTCTTGATTTTTTTACTGCCTGGTATATCATCAATAAAATTTCAACTTCCCAAAAGGAGACCTTTTTTTATGGCTAGTGATAAAGTTTTTGCATTCGGTGATGCTAATTTTGAGCGTGAGGTTTTGCAGTCCGACGTTCCAGTTCTTGTTGATTTCTGGGCAACATGGTGCCAGCCCTGCAAGGCAATTGCACCCCTGATCG
>JBGSQR010000028.1:0-1920 GCA_041737975.1 Geobacterales bacterium
ACTCTGCTCTCAAGGATGAATATGATATACTCCCGGCATACAACGGCCATGAAGCCATCAATATGCTCAAGCAGCATGAGCCCGACCTGATTCTTCTGGATGTAATGATGCCGGATCTGAGTGGTTTTGAAGTCTGCAAGATCATCAGGGCGGATACGGAGTACGACTCTATCCCCATTATCTTTCTGACGGCACTGGATACTCAGGACGGCGCACTTCAGGGACTTGAACTCGGCGGTATTGATTATCTGACCAAGCCGATCAATTTTGATCTGCTTAAACTGAGAGTACACAACCATCTGGCAATGAAGGAACAGCGGGATCTGCTGGCCCGTCAGAAGGAAGAACTTGCTCAACTGTTGGCGGAGCAGGAGTTACATAATAAACTGCTCAGAGAGGCCGATGAAAGGTTACGTGAGGAAAAATTATTTTCAAAATCGGGCCTGTAAATAGTTTTGTGTAAATGGTTTTGGGTTTGGTTTTCAATAATTCGGCATTCTATCTTCAAAAAGTATGGAAAAGCGATTCATGGCAGCTTTCCAGTCCCTGATCGGCAGGGTCCATTTCTTCGCGATGTTTTTCAATGCCAGGTAAAGCAACTTGAACATTGCCTCGTCGTTTGGAAACGAACCTCGGTTTTTGGTCACTTTCCTGAGCGACATGTTCAGTGATTCTATGGCGTTGGTTGTATAAATAACCTTGCGCATATCCGCAGGATAAGCAAAAAAGGGTATAATCTGCGCCCAGTTCCGCCGCCAGGACTGGCTGATAGTCGGGTGCGAATCGTCCCATTTCTCGGCAAATGCTGTCAGGTTTATCTCGGCCTGTTCGGCTGTCGCTGACTGGTAAATGGTTTTCAGATCAGCTGCCACCTCTTTGCGCTGCTTCCACGATACGTACCGCAAAGAATTGCGTACCATATGGACGATACAGAGTTGGACCTGGGTGAGAGGAAAGACTGTCTCGATGGCTTCAGGGAAGCCTTTGAGGCCGTCCACGCAGGCGATTAAGATGTCCTGGACACCACGGTTCTTCAGTTCAGTGACAACCTGCAACCAGAACTTGGCTCCTTCGTTTTCGGAGACCCACATTCCCAGTACTTCCTTGGCACCATCCAGGTTGATGCCAATGGCCAGATAGACGGCCTTGTTCACAACATGGCCGTTGCCTCTGCCTTTAACCCGGATGGCGTCCATGTAGACGATGGGGTAAAGTGCATCTAGTGGGCGGTTCTGCCAGGCCTTGACCTCATCAGCAACTGCATCGGTGACGGTGGAAATCAGGCTGGGAGAAACCTCAACACCATAGATTTCTTCCAAATGCCCTTGGATTTCCCGCGTGGTCATCCCCCGTGCATAGAGGGAGATGATCTTATCGTCGAAGCCGACGAACCGGGTCTGACCCTTGGGAATAATGACCGGTTCAAAGCTGCTGTCGCGGTCACGCGGGATTTCAATCGGCATGGTGCCGAATTCGCCCTTAATGGTCTTGGCTGACTTGCCGTTGCGCGTATTGCCGCTCTTATTGGCAACGGCAGCATGTTTCTCGTGCCCCAGGTGATCAGTCATTTCAGCCTGAAGGGCGCGCTGTAGAACTGCTTTGGTGAGCTGCTTTAACAGCCCGTTTTCACCGAGAATCTCTTCGGGGGTCTTATAATGTTTGAGCAAATCATCGATTACGTCAGTGTTGATGGTCATGTAGTCTCCTTAGGGTAGTTTGATGTACCCTCTAATGACCATTTACACAAACTAAATTACACCCCCTCTCGGAAGCGTCCTCATGCACTCCATGAGAGAAGGACACATATAAACGTCATCCTTCTCAGGGTTAGGAATAGGAAACCCTTCCTCTGCATAGAGCATGCAAACCTGCATACCTGAGAAGTCACGCTCTACGGTACCAATGTTGTCTATTCGGACA
>JBGSQR010000126.1:0-7802 GCA_041737975.1 Geobacterales bacterium
TTCATGATTTCAAATTCTTCAAACGACAGCTTGGATGGCTTGAATAAAATTGAATCCGGAATAGCAACCTTACCTATATCATGCAGCAGAGAAGCATGCTGAATGCTGTGAATAAAGTTTGACGTAATCTGGGCAGAGTACAGTGAATCCTTTTGCAGTTGTGATGTCAGTATTCGACAGTATTCTGAAACGCGCTTTAAGTGAAGCCCCGTATCCTCGTCTCTGAACTCGGCCAATTTGGCAAGGGCAAAATTAGTAGCCTGCTGGGCGGCAGTAATTTCCTTGAGACTGTTTTGCACAAGGTTTTGATAATCTGCCACCGCTTTCTGATTAACTAAATCCAAATGTGCTTCTATCCTGGTTTTTAATTCAAGATAGTGCACCGGCTTTGTCAAAAAATCCACCCCGCCCGCTTCAAAAACCTTGGCTTTAACAGCCAAATCACTATTGTTGCTCATAAAAATTACGGGAACATTCTTAAGTGTTTTTGTTTTTTGAAACAGGTCAAACAGCTGAAATCCATCTATACCAGATCCTTCAGTCGCCAGTAAAATTAGATCTGCCGAAATTGTTCCAGCACCGGTAATCAGACATGGACAACAGTTGAATGAAATCATCTCATTACCGTTTAACTTAAGCATCTGCTGCAGATCTGACTGTGTTGCCGGATCATCATCCACAACCATTATTCTGACTTTCCTTGTCAGGCGCAGATCTGTTTTTTCAGATTCAATCATCCATATATCCTTATCTTTTATACACTCCAGGTTCAAAAAAACACAAAAAAAGCCCTTCTTTTAAAAAAAGAAGGGCTTAGTAAACCATAACTTTGCCCTTACTTTGGTAGCCCGGCTATCCATATTCTGGACCCGTGGCTTTGCGTCGCTGGGTTTCCCCAGGTTTGCCGTTTCAGCAAGGTAAATAATTTTATGTGACATTTACATAATTAATTAAACTTGTCAATTAAATGCAATATATTCAGTTTTATCGATATGAACATATATCAAGTTTAATAATTACATCAGAGCATCTACTTCCACACTGCCGACTCTTTAATATAAGGCCCCAGAATCATATCCTTATAACCTTTACCGATCGGAATCAGCGGGTAGACAGCTTCATCACGGTCAATAACAACTTCCAGAAAACAAGGCCCTTCCGCAGCAAGAAACTCATTCAATGAAGGTTCCAACTCATCATGCCTGCGTATTTTTTTGGTCCAGGCGAATCCGCATTCTTTGGCAATATTAGCAAAACTTGCATCATATCCACGTTCCGACCCGGTATACTGTTTTTCGTAAAGTGCGGTCTGAATTCCTCTGATCATGCCGTCACCATGGTTGTTTAACAGTAAAACCTTGATCGGCAAGCCCAGAGAACCGATGGTGTGGATTTCACCCATGTTCATTTTAATGCTGCTGTCCCCATCAATAGCAATTACAACCGCATCCGGATTGGCGTAATGCGCTCCGATGGAACTGGGCAATGAAAAGCCCATTGTACCAAAGGCACCGGATGTCAGAAACGAATGAGGCCTGAGGGTCTTGAGATACTGGGCCGCAAACATCTGGTGATTACCGACACCGGTAGTAAAAATGGTATTCTGGGTAATATGATTTGAAAGATGATCCATAACTTCGGCTGACTGAATATGTTCCGACTCCCGGTTATAGTCCAATACGAACTTCTTTTTAAGGTCCACAGCTCTCTGACGCCATTCGTCAATATTAAGGGTAACAGGATGCTCTTTCTGGTACTCCAGCAGGTCTTCCAGTACGGTTCTGGCGTCACCGATAAACGAAAACTTTGGGTTACGCGTGGCGCGAACCTCTTGCACCTTTTCAGCATTAATATCAATATAGGCAATTTCCGCAGTCAACCCCTCTTGTCCAACCTTCTGTACAACCCTGTCGTTCCAGCGCACACCAAATGCTACAAACAGGTCGGTCTCCTGGATAGCCATGTTGGCATACGGCGTACCAAACAGACCTAACATACCGAGCGAGGTATCAAGAGATTCATCTAAAATACCCTTGCCCATCAGACTGTTAATAGAGGGAATATTCAAAAGTTTATTGAACTGGCGGATCATCTCACTGCCGGCTTGTGAATTCAAGCCACCACCAATATACAGCAGCGGACGTTTGGCATGCTGCAGCAGGCTGAAAAATTGTCGGCACTGGTTACGTCCCAGATGGTTTTCATTATCATATTTCTGCCTGTAACGCTCAATATCGGTTCCCCGGTAAATACCCTTCTTAAGCTGAAGGTCCATTGGGAAATCGATTACAACCGGGCCCGGCTTTCCTGTTTTAGCAAAGAAGTAGGCATCTTTAATGGTATCTTCTATATCAGTACTGTCTGCAATCAGTATGACCTTCTTGGCCGCCTCATCAAAAACTTTATTGACATTGATATGCTGAAACTCATCCGTGCCGATACGGTTTTGCGGAACCTGCCCGGCAAAAACAAGCAGCGGTATAGAGTCCGCATTTGCGTCGGCAACGGCAGTAAGAGTATTGGTAATAGCTGGTCCGGATGTTACTACAGCCACACCGACTTTGGCACTTGAGCGGGAATAGGCCGCTGCACTAAAAGCGCTGGATTGCTCATTGGCATTGATGTTAATCGCAACCGGGCTCTTTCCCAGGGCATGATAGACCGGAAGAATGATAGCTCCGGTATAGCCAAAAATTTGAGTTACTCCCAAATCCTCCAGGCTCTTAACAAGAATTTCTGCTCCATTCATCTCTTGCATGCGTGGTCTCCTCTTTAAAACTCACTTTATTTCAACAAATGGAAGCGATCAAATGCTGCCATCAATATGAATACAGTCCATTACAATGCCGACCCGGTCGTTGTCATGACCAGCTTGCCATGTTTGACACCTTTGACGCCGATCAGCTCATCGGCAATTTTTTTCACCACCGCCGCTTTGCCGCGAACAACAAGTACCTCCAGGCAGTTATGTGCATCAAGGTGAATATGCAGGGCTGAAACAATTTCATGGTGATGATTGTGCTGCTGTTCGGTCAATCGGTCCGAAAGATCGCGTACATGGTGATTGTAAACCAGAGTAACCGTACCGACCGTTTCCTCGCTACCATCCTCCCAGGTTTGCTCAACCAGTGCGTCGCGAATCAGGTCACGGATGGCCTCAGAACGGTTGGCATACCCCTTTTCACTTACCAGTGTATCAAAACGGTCCAGCAGTTCGTCATCAATGGAGATTCCAAATCTTACCGTTTCACCCATAGACCCTCCGCTAAAAAATAACCTTTAAATGTTCAATCAGCCTGGAATTTTCCGCTCTTGTCCTGACCGCTATGCGAAAAAAACGATTGGATAGTCCAATAAAATTAGCACAGTCACGGATTAAAATCCATTTCTGCAGCAATCGCTCCTTCAGTTCAGCAGAAGTCATACCACCATCAATCTCGATCAGCAGAAAATTGGCACGGGAAGGATAAACCTTCAGGCGGGGAAACAAAGAGAGCTGTTCCTTTAGAAATGTCCGTTCCTGTTCCACATAAGCAATAGTTTTTTTACTGAAGTCCGTATCCTTCAGTGCCGCAACTCCGGCAGCCTGAGCCAGGGTATTGACGCTCCAGGGGCCACCCATGGCAGAAAGTCGTTCAATTACAGATGGAGCCGCCATGGCATATCCGAGCCTTAAACCGGGAATTCCGTAAAACTTGGTCATGGAACGGAGTACGATACCATGATCCGACGACACAATTTTATCCTTGGCCGAGTCCTCTTCACAAAAATCCATAAAGGCTTCATCCAGCACCAGAAAGGTGCCGGTTTCCCGACAGATATCGTAAATTAGCTCGATGGTTTCTCTGGGGTAGAGAATTCCGCTTGGATTGCCAGGATTGCAGAGATAAAGGGCATCGCAGCCGTTTGACAGGGTCTTGCGAAGTTCCTCCAGATTAATGGCGAAATCTGTTTCCGGAGAGACAAGAAAACGTTGAATATCCCAGCCATGCTGTTCCAGGGCATAGGCATATTCGCTAAAGGCCGGTGAAACAATCACTGCACGCTTGCCTTTAATCATTGCCGGCAGGCTGTAGATTGTCTCTGTTGAACCATTGCCAACCGCAAAATGCTGCGGTGTCAGCCCGTTTATCTCTGCCAGCAGCTCTTTCAGTTCTGCCTGGTTATTGTCCGGATAGTGAACCAGACTATCCAGGGCATCTATAATGGCCTGTTTGATCGAAGGAGAGATGCCGAGTGGATTTATGCTGGCAGAGAAGTCAGCGGTAGCAGCGGGAGAGACACCCATCTGGCGGGCAACGGAAAAAATATTTCCACCATGGTCATAACTGTGTGACATAAGAACCTTTCAGACAAATAACTGCAGCAATCGAGATTACGGCCATGATCACGGTTGAGGCGTACATCAGCCGGATCATATTATGGTAGGAACCAGCATCGATCTGGGATAACGAGTCACCAATAAATTGTTTCTGCGAAATCTTTCCGTTGTAGGACGAAGGACCTCCCAACCTGATCCCGAGAGCACCGGCAGCAGCAGCCTCCGGATGGGCGCTGTTAGGTGAAGGATGGTTGTGACGGTCACGCAACGTAATTCTGAGGGAGTCACGCCAGGAAAGCCCGAACAGCGGTGCAGAAGTTACAATCAGCAGTGCTGTCAGCCTAGCCGGAATGAAGTTGAGCAGGTCGTCCATGCGGGCTGAAGCCCATCCCAACTGCAGGTAACGCTCATTTTTATACCCGACCATGGAATCCAGCGTGCTGACCGCCTTAAATGCCATGGCTGCAACAGGTCCGCCAAGAGCAAGCCAGAAGAGCGGAGCGATAATACCGTCCGATGCATTTTCCGCTACAGTTTCCACCAGGGCGCGCCAGATTTCGGGCGGCTCCAGATTCTCCGTATCACGCCCCACAATATAGGACAACTTGATGCGTGCGGTTTCAATGTCACCAGCCAGCAGGGCATCAGCCACAAGGCTCGACTCCTTATGCAGTGAGCGCGCCGCTAGACAGGTTGAAGACAGCAGAATTGCAGCCATCAGAGCTAACAGTGTGGAAACCATTTGAGCTATCGCCATCACCGACCAGGCAGCAGCTGCAGCGCAGCCGGTTGTCAGTATCAACAGCAGTACTCCGGCAAACTTTTCATTGCTAAAATTTTTTCTTAAAAAAACTTCCAATTGGCTGATCAGCCTGCCAATCATTACGACCGGATGCGGCAACCAGCGAGGATCTCCAATCAGCAGGTCCAGCAGCAGAGCCATGCCGATTACTATTGCATCAGGCATTATCACAGCCAAATCCGCACAGATCAAAGATCTGTTCCATATCCAGATGTTTTTCCATATGACTGGCCAGCAGGTCAAACGGATCAACGCGCGGCGCCCTTTCCGATTCCCACTGCAGCGTCAACCCTTTCTCACTGCGGATTGCATTCAGATATATGTCCCGGAAGGAGTGGTTATCAAAGATGCCATGCAGATAAGTACCGAAGACCCTGCCATCGGCAGACACGCAGCCGTCCATAATATCGGTACTGTCTATTCCGCGCCTTGTAATGCGGGCAAAAGGACGGGCATCGCCAAGATATTTAGTATCGCCCATATGAATTTCATAGCCTGTCAGTAATCCGTCACAGCCTGGGACAACCTTTTCACCTGAATCTTCCAACACGGCCTCTGCCTGATGGGTCTGTTTATCATTCAGCATGGTTGTTTCTACCGGCAATAGAGAAAGACCGTCAGCCTCGCAGATAGAAGACTCCAGATTATCCGGATCAACCACCCGTTGTCCCAGCATCTGGTAACCGCCGCAGATACCGATGATCCGACCTTTAAAATTGCTGACAGCTTCAAAAAGCCCCTGTTCCTTGAGGTAGTTCAGGTCCGATATGGTGGATTTGCTGCCCGGAATTATCAGTACATCAATCCCGGCCAGTTCTTGCGGCTTCTTGATATAGCTCAGCAGCAGATCTTCCTCTGCCTGCAAGGCATCAAAATCCGTGAAGTTGGAAATGCGTGGCAGCCTGAGGATGCCAACATTGATACTTCCATTGGCAGCTATTTTTTTCTGCTTGGCTGCCTGACCCAGTATAACGCTATCCTCGGCGGGCAGACATAGTTCAGGTAACCAGGGCAGCACACCCAGCACCGGCAGACCGGTCCGCTTTTCGATAAATTCAATACCGGGTGTCAGAATTGAGGCATCACCACGGAATTTATTAATGATAATGCCGCTTATGTAGGCCCTTTCCTCCGGATCAAGCAGATCAATCGTACCGGCAATCTGTGCAAAAACACCGCCGCGATCAATATCCGCCACAAGAATGACAGGGCAACGGGCCATCACAGCCACCTTCAAATTAGCAATGTCACTATGTTTAAGGTTGATTTCGGAAATGCTTCCAGCACCTTCAATAACAACGAATTCATAATTCTGGCGCAGGCGTTGAAAACTTTCCGTAATCTTTTCAAAGGCCTGTGGTTTGTAGCGGTCATATTCGGACACGTTCATATTGCCCACCGGCCGGCCTTGAACAACCACCTGACTGCCCGTATCCGAGTTCGGTTTCAACAATACCGGGTTCATATCCGTATGCGGCTCCACATTACAGGCCTGGGCCTGCATGGCCTGGGCCCTGCCAACCTCGCCGCCTTCGGGAGTGACATAGGAATTGTTGGACATATTCTGGGATTTAAATGGAGCTACTGTCAGGCCGCGCTTTACCAGTGAGCGGCAGAATCCGGCGGTCAGAATTGATTTACCAACGTCAGAAGCGGTACCGCAGAACATGATCGCTCCCGGTTTTTGAACCGGTCCTTCCGTATCTTTTTTCTTCCAGGAGCTGGCGGGAGTATCATTGAACTTTTTTGCGTAACCGCGCGGCGTAATCATCCGTCCCTTACGGTCGATAAAGGTACTGGCATTGCCAATGACTACAATCGTGAACATGTTGATTTCATGGTTCAGCATATCACCCAGTGTTGTCACAATAACCGCCTGATCCTCGCGACAGGCATTCTGTACAATCCCTACCGGTGTTTCAGCCGGGCGGGAGCGAAGAATAATCCGGCGGGCATCCTCGATATGAGTCACACGGGTCTTGCTGCGAGGATTGTAAAAAGCCATGACAAAATCCGCTTTGGCAGCAGCTTCAATCCTGGACTTGATCAGATTCCAGGGAGTCAGCAGATCTGACAGGGATATAACTGAAAAATCATGCATCAGAGGGGCGCCCAAAACAGAAGCAGCAGCCTGAACAGCGGAGATACCAGGTATAACTTGTACTTCGGGCTGGGGTGTTACAATTTCTCCGGGGGATTCCATTTCCAGTAGCTCAAAAACAAGTCCGGCCATGCCATAGATGCCTGAATCACCACCTGAAACCAGAGAAACTGTTTCACCGTTTCTCGCCCTGTCGATAGCAACCTGGCAGCGTTCGACTTCGCGCATCATGCCGGTGGAAACGATCTCTTTGCCATCAAGCAGTGGTTTGATCATTTCAACGTAAACATCATAACCGATAATTGCTGTTGATTGGGTTATTGCCTGACGGGCTGCTTCAGTAAGGTGGGAGATTGAACCTGGTCCGGTGCCGATAATATATAGTGTTGCCATGACCATCCTTGGATATGGAAATTAAATATAAAGGAATGAATTATGGCACGGCAGATACTGATGATGCAAGCTGGAATTGAACTCTTCAGGGGATTTTCAAAGCCGCAAGGGCTAAATGGATTGACTAAAGAAGCACAAATGTGTACGGCAAAACAGGCGGATTACGAAAAAATAAAAAAATCATG
>JBGSQR010000066.1:0-2941 GCA_041737975.1 Geobacterales bacterium
GGTATTAGCAATGACTGTGCCATCAGGTAATATTTTAATAACACATTGATTTTAATGCATTATTCAGAAATGATGGCACAAACATATTCTTGCTTTAATAAGCCTGCTCTCAATATGATAAGATGGGAAAAAATGATGGGAGCTGTTACGGTATAGGCGTGAGGAGGTGAAAAGTGGCGTATTTTGAGGAAGTAGACTAAAAAAGTGGGTACGTGAGTTCAACCGCAATGAATCGGCTGCTTGACTGGAATCAATATGAAAAATCAATGGCAATCAAATTTCCAGCCGGTGATCGACATAAAAATTTAATTGAACAGGGCAAAAAAAATCAGATTATGGACTCAAAAATAATTGTGCCCAACATCCAAAACCGACTTTCTGCAAACATCAATACGCCAATATTTACTAAATTGATAAGTTAATTCTTGTTTTGATAAGACTTCTTGCACTAAACCGTTTCTTACAGATGTTAAAAAAACACCCGACAAGCCATGGACCTGTCGGGTAAAAATAGCAGCTTTTTGTAAAAAATCCTCTAGGTGGTTGCTTCCTGTAGATTTTTAAAACTCATTCCCTTTACATAAACGACAGCAGACTCTTCGTCTTCCCACTGCACATCAAGCTTCAGACTTGCACCAGTAGTTTTGTTGGTAAAATCGATTTCACCAGTAGCTTTCGTCATCAAAAGCTTATTTCCAAAGCTTTCGATCAGCCTGTAGATCTCACCGATAATAAGCCCTTTTTCATTCAAATAGGATTTTACCGAGTCCTCGATCACGATTCTGAGATTTCCAAATTCATATTTTGTCTGTTCCATTTCAATATTTACCTTTCCTTTCTGAAATTGCCGGCAAAACAAATCAATTTATATCTTTAAGCTGCTTTTTCTTCGGGGAAAGTACCCAGATCCACCTTGCTTTTTAACTTTTCATCAATTTTAAGATTATCTAGATTTACAATAGTTACAGATACCGTAGCCTGTTTTTCAGCCTGCCATTTGACATCCAGTGCCAGACTTGCTCCGGTATCCTCGTTAGTAATCTGAATTATTTCATCCTGCTGCGACGCAAGCAGCTTGCCGGCAAAACTTTCAATCAGCCTGAAAACTTCTATTGGATTAATTCCTTTGAGCACGAGATCTTTTTGTACCTGCCCATCAATAACAACCTTAAGATCATTGTCTTCGAATTTTGTAGTAAACATTTTTTGTTTATCATCCTTTCGAGTTTTCATTGTGAAAGTGGAAATATTCATTTTAAAGTTTAATGTCATTTTGAGCCATGACCTCACAGCAGATCAATACTGTGAGGTCACGACTACCTGCTAAATTACTTCTCGCTGCTTTGACTTGAGATTAACGATCTTCTTGAGCACAGGTTGCTGTTATTGGGGCGATGCAGTCCACCTGTTTGCTTTTGGCATCCATTGTTCTAAAAATATATGCAAAAATGAATCCAACTACGTTGACACCCAGAGCAATCCAGAAGGCTTGCTCATAGTTGCCGGTCGCAACTCTGACTTTGGCTGCTGTCATCGGGCCGGATATTGCCGCAAGACTGAAACCGATAAATGTTATGCCATAGTTTACACCAAAGTTTTTCAGACCGTACCTCTCGCTGATAATGGTCGGCATGGTACCCATAAAACCACCGAATACCGCACCGCATCCGATACCGGAGGCAACAAACCCGGCCACATTGTCAGTAAAGTTCAGATTCAACATTGACAGTGCCGAGACAACATACATGACCATGATCGTATTGGATCTCCCGATCCTGTCCGACAAAGCGCCGAATCCAACCCTTCCGCAGGCATTTGCCAGGGTAATGATACTAACAAAATAGGCTGCTTTCATGGGTGTCAACTTAAACATAATCTGGCCGATTGGTGAGGCATGGGCCAAAATCATCAGTCCCGACATGGCGCCACAGAAAAGCATAACCATTACTACCCACCAGATGCCTTCGCTAAGCATCTGTGTCCACAACTTGTCAATACCGGAAGTCGCTGATGAAGCGACATTAACAGGCGGCTCCCATCCTGCCGGCTTGAATCCTGCCGGAGCCTTCTTGATAACCGAGACACATAGGGCAATAACCACAAAGAATACAGCACCAAGAATCTGAAAAGTTGTCAGTACACCATAATTGATAATCAATGCACTGGCAATCGGTGCAACAATCATCGCTCCACATCCGTACCCGGCGGCACAAAGACCGGCTGCTAGGCCTCTTTTGTCCGGGAAAAACTTGACCGTATTTCCGATATTACCTGCATAGATAACTCCACCACCAATACCGGCAATGGCGCTGTAGGTCAAATAGAGCATTCCCACATGGGAGACATAGCCGGAAAGGAATAATCCAATAGTAAACATCAGGCCGCCAACGATAATAGTTGTTTTAGACCCCAGTTTATCCTGAAGGTAGCCTCCACCGACCATGGCAACCGGACTGAGCCCGTGATTAATCGTAAAAACCAGCGCCAGAGCCGGCGGCGCCCAGCCAAACAGCTTCCCCAGGGGCATGGCAAAAACACTCCACGCATACAGAGTGCCGATACAGATATTGATTATGATTGCAGCAGCAAGAATCAACCAACGATTGTATTTTTCTTCTGACATTTTCTATCCTCTCTTTTCTAGGGATATTATTAGTATTCGGGTCACTATTTTTTGACTACAGACTGGTTATAGTGCACTGGCAGGCCTTACAGCACAATGGCAAACAAAGCCTGCCCCAGGCTTAAACAAGGGTCAGTGATCTTGTGCCTTCAACCATTTTTCACGGTGCAAACAATACTACTTTTTTGCCTTTTTCCTGCATTTTTTTGGCTAGTTCATCAACCGTTCCATACTCCATGCACTGGCCGAGGCAGTGCAATACGCAGGCAGGCACTTCGCCTTTTTCGGTTCTGTGCTCGCACAGGTTGCAAAGCTGGG
>JBGSQR010000068.1:0-5475 GCA_041737975.1 Geobacterales bacterium
ATGCCGCCGCCCATGCCGGCAAAGAAGAAATCCACGGCCAACATCCAGCCCCATTCATTTTCTTTATGTTTCATCAGCTTCTTACCCCCATGGCATAGATGTAAAACGCATAAGGTTCCGTGTTCAGTTCACCAAGCAGGCGGCAGGCATTTTCGCTGTGCACCAGCTTGTAAACTTCGCTGGTTTTGTCATCCAGGTCGCCGAAAGTACGGGCTTTCTGGTGGCAGGTCAGAACGCAGTGCGGCAGCTTCCCCTCATCAACCCTGTCTTTGCAGAAATCGCATTTCCTGACCGATCCTGTTTCATGATCAGGGATGCGGACACCGTAGGGGCAAGCCATGACGCAGGACTTGCAGCCAACACACTTTTCGTCTTCCACATAGACTATTCCATCTTCACGCCGTTTGGAGGCGCTCGTCGGACAGGCATCCACACATGGTGGTTTGTCGCAATGCATGCACAACAATGGGATGTGAACCATGTTCAGATTGGGATAAATTCCCGTGGGGCCTACTGTAGTAACAGGATTAAAAATCATATCGACGGGCAGGTCGTTATTTACTCTGCACGCGACTGTACATGAGTGGCAACCGATACAACGCCGAGTATCCAATACCATTGCATAGCGCGCCATCTATTTGTTCTCCTTTAAATCCGATTGGCTTAACTTATATACTTTGCAGAGCAGTCCCCTGTTTGCCCACGATCCGCTGTAGGGATCACAATGTTCATCAGCGGTACTAGTCAAAATATTGGTATTTGATTCCAGGCAACCGCCGAGTGACGGCTCACGCATATCACGTTCCGGATACCACCAACCGCGCTGGGTAAAAATTACCTGCGGATGAATTCCCGATGTCAGGTTGGCCTTCTGTTTAATCCGGCCACGCTTGGTTTCAATCCATACCCAGTCACCATCCACAATGGAAAGTTCCGCGGCAGTAGCCGGATTGATATCCATATACGGTTCATGACGCAGGAAGCGCAATTCCTTGATCTGAAAATGCTCGGAGTGATGGTACGGCATAAAGCCCCCTCCCGTGGTCAACACCAGAGGGAATTCCTTGGCAAGCTCCGGGTGATCCACTTCATTTTCGGAAGGGCCGAGATAAGGTGGCAGCGGTGGGTAGCCAAGTTTTTCAAGAGTGGTGGAATAGAGCTCGACCTTGCCGGAAGGAGTTGCAAATCCCTGCCTCTCATATTTTTTGTATTCCCGTTCCGGAAAGTGGAAGCGATATGCTTCGACAAACTCATCATAGGTGTTGACATCATAACCGAGCGGGGCAATTCGATGAAAATACGCTTCCTCAACCGTCTTCCATGGCCACATTTCCTGCTGCCCCAGAGCTACACCCAGATCGCGCCAGAAATTGAAATCGTTACGCCGTTCATACATCGGTTGGATTGCCCGTTGCGAAGCCAGCAGAAAGTCAGAACAACCATAGGTACTGTTTATGATGGGCCGCTCCAAAGCTCCTGCAATCGGCATAACGTAATCCGAAAGCATGGCTGTTGGCGTCATCCAGTATTCGCAGGTAACCATAAAGTCAACTGCCCGCAACGCTTCCAGTACCAGTTTAGTTTCTCCGTAGGAGTTGATCGGATTTGTGGCTGAAACCAGCATGGCCTTGACCGGATACGGTTTCTCCGTAAGAATGGCCCGAAAGACAGATGGAGGATGGGCTTCGCACATCCACTCGGCAGTAGGGGCCTTACCCCAGACTTTTCTGGTTTGTTCGGCAATGGCACTGTATCCCGGCCAGGTCACCAGTTTGTAACGATCGGAACCGATCTGCTTGCCCTTTTGAGCATCGGTCAGAAACTCATTTGCTTCCATCTCTTCGTCTGTAAGGAAATCAGGACTGGGGCCAGTTAGCAGATCCGATCCCGGTGCATCCAGGTTTCCCGTAATCGCCCTCAACAGAGCTCGGGCATGCATTGTTGATCCTGCAGGTTTACCAATCTGGTCAACTGAAGTTCCCCACTGAATGTTGCCCGGTTTATTCATGGCATACATGTAGGCGCTTTCACGAATCTGCTCAGGGGTCAGCCATGTAAGAGGAGCTGCCCATTCCGGAGTAAACTGTTCAACATGGTCCGCCAATTCACCAAAACCCTCACAGCAGTTGGCAACAAACTCCTGATCAAACAGTCCTTCAAAGATAATGACGTTTATCCAGGCCAATGCCAGAGCCAGATCTGATCCGGGACGTAACGGCAGCCAGAAGTCCGCTTTGGCTGCTGTCTCGCTGAAGCGCGGATCAATAACAATCAGCTTCATACCCTTGGCTTTCAGTTCGGTAATATGGTGCATCTCCGGCATGCCGGCAGCACCGGGGTTTTGCCCCCAGAGAACCAGGCAACGGCTGTTGCCCATATCCAGTTCGAACGGACACCAGCCATAAATAGCGGTTTCAACCATAAAGGTCGGTATCCAGCACAAATGAGAATTGTGAAAACCATTCGGACTGCCGAACAGGTTCATAAAACGCCGGCGCGACCAATCGTCTGTACGTTGGGTTCCACCTGCAGTTGCCACGGCTTCAGCACCGAATTCATCCCGGATTTTGGAAAGTTTTTCACCAATCTCCCGTATCGCCTGATCCCAGGGGATTTGTTCCCATTTGCCCTCTCCACGTTTACCAACCCTTTTCAGTGGATAGTTGATCCTTGCCTCGTGGTCAAGATGCTGCAGGGCAATATTTCCACGACAACACAAACCACCATGATTTGTGGGATAATCCGGATCCCCTTCGATCTTGAGCACCTTGCCGTCTTTGACATAGGCCAGCACTCCACAGTTCTGATGACAGAAGTAACAGGCAGATTTTTTTACTTCAATGCCCTCTTGTTCCAAATCGATGTTCTTGCTCATACTCCACCTTTCAGGCTTTTCGGACCGGACTGACTCATATTCTGACACTGTTGTCAGCAGCTGTTAAATTGATCTTTGGGCCGTGCCTCTTTAGTAGTTGGCTATACTTGCTAAATATTAATTTTTGTCATGGCGAATAAATTTTCTTTTTAAAACTATTTCCCTGATAACCGCATTAATAATTGCAGTGAACGTGCCACATTGAAACAAGTTCATAACTAGCTGTTTTTATAAAGCTTAACCAGTAGCACTCGCTATGGTTATTCTTGTTTTGATATTCGGTTTTTCATTTTGACAAGGGGATTGGGTGCGATATTGAGGAACTAATAAAACAAAACATTACAATCTCCTGTAGCATCTAGCTATTATCCATCAAGCAATATTGGCACCCACAATGCAGGAGTAAGATGGTACTGATTCTTCAGACGGAACACTTACGGAGGCTTTTAAGTGAACAATTCAATTTCCGAAAACTGCTCAAGCTGCGGCCTTTGCGCCAAAGACTGCTCACTGCTAAGTGAGTCCGCCGACTCACCGGCCGCGATTGCCCAGCGCGGAGCGACCGTACACGAGGCATATAGTTGCACGCTTTGCGACCTCTGTTCCGCTGTTTGCCCACAGGGTATAAGCCCCATGGAGATGTTTGCCGCACGGCGCCGAGAGGCGGTAACTAACTCTGAGATCGACATCAACGAGTATCGCTATATGTTTCCGGACAGGAAAAACAACGTCATGAACATCTATCGACACCAGTTTGGCGTTGACTACAGTGACATCAATTCATTCAAAGAGATTGAGAGCTGTTTTTTCCCCGGCTGTACCTTGATGACCTATGCACCTGTTCTTACAAGAGAGATTTACAAAAGATTGGAATTAAGCGGTGATTGCCAGGGAATGTGGATGGAATGCTGCGGCAAACCTTTGGAGCAACTCGGGCTGCAACAGAGGTTGACTGATATGAGTGGGCAACTAAAAATATTCGTCAAAGAACATAACATCAAGAGACTAATTACTGCCTGCCCAGGCTGCTACTACCAATTGCGCAAACTGTTTGATGGTACGGACCTTAAAATTCAAACCGTCTATGAAGTTTTGAAGTTTGTTCAACAGACACAACCGGCTTCAGCCATATGCACGGTGCACGACTCCTGTCCAGACCGTCATCAAGGACTATTCGGCAGTCAGGTTAGACAAGCCCTGGACCAGTGCGGCTATTCGATGATTGAAATGGCCCACAACAGGGACAGAACTATCTGTTGTGGCAGTGGTGGCCAGCAATCTCATTTCCGCCCTGATCTGGCTGAAGAGCTTTTACTAAAAAGAAAGAGGGAGGTCCAGCAAAGCGGTGCTGACACTCTGGTAGGATACTGCCTGAGTTGTGTATTGAAATATGAGGGCAAGCTGACCGGGATAAATGTTGTTCACGCTTTGAATCTGCTGCTGGATCTCGAGCCTGATTTCAAAGGCGCCAAGGATCGTGCTGCCAAAATGCTGAGCGGCCCCGACGGCAAAAGGTTATGGGCAGAAATAATGACAGAAGATTAGGATAATATGCCTCTATAACAGTCTGTTCTAAAGCTCCTGCTCCTTGACGACCTCTTTCTTAATAGCAGACAGAACAGCATCAAAAACCGGCATAATGTCTGTCCTGAACCTGCCTGCTACCAGAAGATACATGATATCATCGCCAATACCTAGCCTGCCGCTGTTGATCCAGGCTTTGATATCTACTATCCCTTCCTTCTGCCTGTAGACTTTGAGCAGTTCGGCAAGCCTGTTTTCATCATATGACAGAATCATTCCCTCTACCTTGGACCCGTTCTTTGCAGTGGCACGTACTACGCCGTTGTGCACCAGAATCATCCCCAACTCTTCAGGTGCTGTATCTTTCTTAACGTCTTCAAGCCAGCTGTCAATCATGATCTACCCCGTATTCACATTTATTTACGCATCGATAACTGAAAAAATCAATGCAGCCTACCCTGCCGGCAATTTCCTATCGGTCCTTCTGCTGTTATCAGCAGAGATAGGCTTATTAAGGAATATCTTAAGCCGGCAGAGTCAGACTGCATTAATTATTTCCACACATCCGCTCAGCCAGGCCTGCAGATGTGCAGGCAGAATTATTTGTTTTGTTTTGCATGCTCTACGACATCTACTGCACCGATGGTTTTGTCTCTTTCCGGATTCAATTTTCCACCATCATACTCTTTTGTCGGTACAAAAGTAGGGGCATCATACTTCTGGCCCGGTTTTGCAGCAAGCGGATTAAGTGGTTTCTCAATTTTTTTGCGTGGTGGTACTGCAGGTTTCTGGTCTTCAGCCATGACATTAGTCTCCTTTTCAGTTAAATTTCTCGATTTATAAAACAGCATGTTGCTAAAGTAGCCCCTCATTTCTGAGGGGCTATCACCAGGCATTATCAACTATTTTTCATCAACTTCATGGTGCGAACAGTGCTACTTTTTTGCCTTTTTCCTGCATTTTTTTGGCTAGTTCATCAACCGTTCCATACTCCATGCACTGGCCGAGGCAGTGCAATACGCAGGCAGGCACTTCGCCTTTTTCGGTTCTGTGCTCGCACAGGTTGCAAAGCTGGG
>JBGSQR010000078.1:0-3454 GCA_041737975.1 Geobacterales bacterium
AACCGGTGATGGCACAGTTATCAGTGGTGATGTAAATGCGACTCCAATCCCTGCTGCCGCCTGGTTACTAGGTTCAGGTCTGATCGGTCTGGCAGGATTCAGGAGAAAGAGCAAGATATAGGAGAGTTCCAGCGCATGGTCAATGCCCGCAAATTCATATATCAAAAGCCATTTACCACTGGGAATTATGACTTTCGCTGATAACGGCCCGGCCTGGAGTATAGCTCCAAGCCGGGCTTATTATTTTTTGCCGAACAGACAACTACTTTTGTAATTTTTGATACATTTTGTTACTGAACAGATTTTTAAAATTACTCTATAAACAGCTGTAAACAACTAAACAGAGCTGACAAAATAATGTCACTTACACCGGACCAGCAACTACAAAATCTTGTCAACATGGGTTCAGGCAAAACACTCAACTGGTTGAGTCTTGCCTTGACCCTGCTGGCTACAGTTCTAGTGATCGGCGGTGTAACGACCTGGCACCCTGTTTTCTTTATGGTGGCTGTTCTGGTAGCTGTTACTGCACTATCTGCCTGGCAGACTTCGCCTCATATCCGTAATGCGGTAACCGGTTTTGCCGAAGGGAAGCGTATTCAGGGAGAGGTATTCATAGACATAACCAACTGGTCTGACTCGGACTCTTACCATGCAATTGTCGTGAGCGGCTGCAAACTCCCCTGGAAATTTGACTTTATCCCTCAAGGGTGGAAGCCTGACGATGGCATTATCCCGGCCGAACTGGTATTTATAAAACAGGTCGGTTGGCCGGTACTTATAATTGCTGAAGCCGGGATTATTTATCCTCGTTACACGCCAAAAATATCCAATACATCTATTTCAAAGCTGATAATGCCCAATAACAACACAATCGCAACATAGATTTAACAACAACTTAACTTGAGTTAGCATTTATTTAATGTTATTGAATCTTAACTGAATAATTCATCATCAGGTACTTTGCTGATCTGTATTTTGACAGACCCCAGAAAGCCCGGAAACGATTTTATATCATACGTTTCCGGGCTTTTTTTTTGCCAGATTCAGTTATAGAGAAATATCACTCTGAACGATCAATACCCACCACACTAAAAACAGTAAAGCGATCGGGCTACGATCCGTTTCAGGTGCAAGACCCCGGGCAGGGGTAATGATGCTGCCCGGGGCTCTTTTTTTAAAAGGACTAGTAGAGCAGACAAATGAAACCAGCCACGAGACAAAAATACATTTATCCTTTTGCTGGTATGCTGATTCCGGCGCTGGCATTGCTGCATTTTTTCAGCACAACGGCATCAGCCGCTGTTAAGGAAGCAGATATCCCACTTCAGATACTTTACAATCTGGACGCTTCCGTGGCTCAGGATCTGATTATCGTTTACGATGTCAGCGCCATCGAACAGACAGCATCCAACATGAGGGCCAAATCCCGCATCAGGCATGATGACAAAGAAACTCTGAAATTCAAGAGGTCCAGATATGCCGAATTAAAAAACAGAATTGACAAGTCCACCCTAAAAGGTGAAGCAGAGACGATAAATGATTACGACCATCTACCCATGTCTCACAAACGCTTCAAATCAAAAGCCGCCCTGCTGAAATTTATTTCCAGGCCTGAAGTAAAAGGCGTCTACGAAAACAGGCGGGTTTATACCCAACTGACCTACAGCCTGCCGTTCATCAGTCAACCTACTGTTTCAAACATCGGTATGAAAGGAACAGGCACCACCGTTGCGGTTATCGATACGGGCGTCAACTATACGCTACCCGCATTCGGTTCCTGCACTTCACCCGGCGTGCCGTCCGGTTGCAGGGTTGCTGCTGCAGTGGATATGACCGGCGAAAACCTGCCACTCAATACCAGCGCCACCGGCCACGGTACCAATGTGGCCGGCATTGTGGCTGGTGTGGCTGGTGAGGCACGCATCGCCTCGGTCAAGGTTTTCCCCGCTGCCGGAGGCACGACTAACGATAGTAAAATCATCTCAGGTATTAACTGGGCCATTGCCAACAAATCTGCACTCAATATAGTTGCCATCAATATGAGTCTGGGTGACGGCATAGAGAATACAACACTTTGCTCATACAGTTCATACGTAACCGCCATCAATTCCGTCCGTTCGGCCGGCATTATACCTGTGGCATCCTCCGGCAACAACGCCTTTACAAACGGCATATCCAGTCCGGCCTGCGTATCCGGAGTCGTCTCAGTAGGGGCGGTTTATGATACTAACTGGGGCGGCCCTCACACATGGACAACTTCCGGCTGCACCGACAGCACGACCGCTGCGGACAAGATCACCTGCTTTTCCAACAGCGCTTCATTCCTGACCATGTTGGCACCGGGGGCATTCATAACTGCCGCAGGAATCCAGAAAGGCGGAACATCACAAGCGGCCCCGCATGTTGCCGGCGCTCTGGCAATAATGCGGGCAGCCTATCCGGGAGACACTCTGGATCAGGCCGTTGCCAGGCTGACTTCCAGTGGAGTGCCACTGACTGACACAAGAAACAGTATCACCAAGCCGAGGTTGAATCTGGGTGCGGCAATCGGCCCACCATCAGATGATTCATTTAGTTCACGAATTTCATTTTCTGGCGATTCCGGCCAGATCACGGCACATAATCTGAATGCAACCAAGGAATCTCAAGAGGCAAATCACGCAGGCAATACGGGTGGGAAGTCGGTCTGGTGGAAATGGACGCCGGCCACATCAGGAGTGGCCATAATAGATACACACAATAGCAGTTTTAATACATTACTGGCAGTCTATAACGGAAATTCGGTCAGTAGCCTCACAAGCATAGCTTCAAATGACAATGACGGTTCAACCGGAAATGCCAGTGGAGTAGCATTTAATGCCTATGCAGGAACAGAATACCAGATTGTAGTCGATGGATATAATGGCGCTTCAGGCACCATAAAATTGAAGTGGTCTTTATCACAGCAGGCCGACCTGTCAATTTTCATGTCTGGAACCGCGCAGGAAATACTTACAGGTGAACCGGTGACCTACAACCTGTCCGTTTACAATAACGGACCATCTGTTGCTGAAAACGTAACTCTGACTGACACACTCCCTTCCGGTGCTTTAATTAGTTCACTTCCCAATGGCTGCAGCGCCCTGTCCGACATCGTAACATGTACAATCGGCACCATTTCTGCCGGTGGCAGTACTGATATTGGCATTACAATCTATTTGAACATGGAAGGCTTATTTCAAAATACAGCACAGGTTTCATCCTCCACATCTGATTCTGTCTCCGCAAACAATAACTCGACAGTAACAACAGCCATAAATGCGCCACCAACAGCTGTACCAGGACTGGGCCTGCCGATGACGCTCCTTACAGGTGTGTGGCTTATGCTACTGGGCAGAAAACGCAAACAATAGACCACAAAAATGGGTCGACATTTCTGGCGACCCATAATTATTCAATATCTGTTTTTTTG
>JBGSQR010000103.1:0-4207 GCA_041737975.1 Geobacterales bacterium
CCTGGCTAAAAGATGCTTACCCGGCGGCAACATATTCAGGCGCAGTATTTCTGAGCGCGTTTACCACTAAGAGCGCTGTATATGTAATGGCCCGTCTATTTCCGGGCGCAGAAATGCTGATTATTCTCGGCGCCTTAATGACTTTCATTCCGATTTTTTATGCCGTACTTGAAAACGATATTCGCGGCGTTCTCTCTTACAGCCTGATAAATCAGGTCGGGTTCATGATGGTTGGTATTGGAATAGGCACGCCTCTTGCCATTAACGGCGCCGTTGCTCATGCTTTTGCACATATATTGTATAAAGGGCTGTTGTTCATGAGTATCGGGGCGGTTCTGTTAAGGACTGGAAAGACAAAATGCACCGATCTTGGAGGGCTTTACAAGTACATGCCGGTTACATGCATCTGCTGTATAGTCGGAGCCGCTTCGATCAGTGCCTTTCCTCTTTTCTCCGGATTTGTTAGCAAGTCGATGATCATCAGTGCCGCTGGCTACGGGCATTTGACGCTTGTCTGGCTGGTGCTGATGTTTGCGTCTGCAGGTGTATTTCACCATGCCGGAATAAAAGTACCATTTTTCATTTTCTTTGGCCATGATTCCGGACTGCGCCCGAAAGAAGCTCCATGGAACATGCTCCTTGCCATGGGGATTGCCGCAGCCTCCTGCATTGCTATCGGCGTATTTCCGCAAACCTTTTACAGTATCCTTCCTTTTCAGGTGGATTATATGCCTTATACAGGAGCCCATATTATCGGTCAGTTGCAGTTGCTGATGTTTGGCGCTCTCGCTTTTGCACTTCTAATGCTTTCTGGAGTCTATCCCGCGGAGATCCGTTCTATTAACCTGGACACGGACTGGTTTTATCGCAAAGGCGGACAACTCTTCTATTCATTTGTAGACCGGTTCTTTAACGGACTAAATGAAACCGCGGATCAATTATTTGCTCATAAGCTACCAAAGCTGCTGAAGAGATTTTTCTACTCCCCGGTCATTATCATCCAGGAACAGGCGATCAGGTTAACTTATCAATTAGTGGGGGACAACCGCAAAATCAGGCAATTGGAGTCTTGGCTTGAGGTGTGCAACCGGTCAAATGTTTATCCGGTCGGCGGAGCCATCTTGCTGTCAGTTTCTTTTCTGGCAATCATGTCATTATTTTATCTTTTGTAGTAAAAACGTTTTAAGCTTGTTAACTTCTCTTATCTAGCTACCTTCCATCCGGAGTTTCCGGATAGAAGGTAGCTAGCCTCGTAATAATTCCCGCATCTGATTTTCTGAGAAAAAATAATTTTGGTAATTATTGACCTGACAGTCTCACATATTGACTGCCTGAAGCAGTAAAAACTAAGTAGGCAGGTCGCTGTACAGTTAAATCATTCTTTCTTGCAGTAGTTTTGTTCAATGCCAGAAAAACAACACAACTCCGGAAATTTATTCTGATACATTTCATTTTTTTGTTGATATGGATTGGTCAGACCACATAACAAACAGTCGGCTGTATTGATAGGCAATTATTTGGTGCTAATATTTTTTCTTAATTATTAACATTATATTAGCAGTCTTGTATTGGCAGGATGCCCTGCAGTAGGGTGGTTGCGCAAACTTGGCTTGAGTTGAAAAAGGACCTAACCCAATATTAGTCTGTATCAATAGTAGATGTAAAAATTGGTATATCCAATTATTGGTAATACCAATGTAACTGCCTGAAATACAATAAAAAAATTAGCAAAAAAATATTGACTGTGGTTTGGGTGGCGTGATAATTTTGCGCCGAGGAAATGTTACACTATGCGTTAATTGTTATTAGCTTGGGGAAATGAAATCTCAATGCAATGGAAGCACAATAAAACAGGAGGTGGGAAAATTGTCAACTGTAGCTGAAAAAATTAAGGACCTGCAGAAGAGAAGCGATAAGATCAAAGCCGGTGGCGGTCCCAAGAGGGTCGAGAAGCAGCATGCTTCCGGTAAAATGACTGCCCGCGAACGTATCGATGCTTTGCTTGATCCAGCAACTTTCATGGAGCTGGATCGTTTTGTCTCGCATCGCTGCACAAACTTCGGCATGGAGAAGGAAGAGGCTCCCGGAGAGGGTGTTGTTACCGGGTATGGCACGATTGATGGCCGTCTTGTATATGTATTCGCCCAGGATTTCACTGTTATTGGTGGCTCCTTAGGTGAAATGCATGCTGCCAAAATCTGCAAGGTTATGGACATGGCAGTGCAGATGGGTGCGCCAATCATTGGTATTAACGATTCCGGCGGAGCACGTATCCAGGAAGCAGTTGATTCTCTGGCTGGTTACGGAAAGATCTTTTACAAGAACACACTTGCCTCAGGCGTAATTCCTCAAATCTCCGCAATCATGGGACCCTGTGCCGGTGGAGCTGTTTATTCTCCAGCAATTACTGACTTCATTTTTATGGTCGAAAACACCAGCCAGATGTTTATTACCGGTCCTCAGGTTATCAAAACTGTTACCGGCGAAGAAGTTACTGCTGAAGCTTTGGGTGGTGCAATGACGCACAACTCGGTTTCTGGCTGCGGTCATTTTATTGCCAAAGATGATACCGAGTGTATCGCTCAGATTCGCAGGCTTATTTCATTCCTGCCAAGCAACAACCTTGACAGCGCTCCATTGTTTGCTGGTAGTGATGATCCTGCACGCATGATTGATGAACTGAATACGCTCATGCCTGAAAATGCAAATGCAGCCTATGACATGAAAGAAGTTATAGCTAAAATAGTTGATAATGCCGACTTCTATGAAGTTCAGCCTTACTATGCACAGAACATCCTGACAGGTTTTGCCCGTCTGGATGGAAGAACAGTTGGAATTATCGCAAATCAGCCTCGTGTTATGGCCGGTTGTCTTGATATTAACGCTTCTGACAAGTCGGCACGTTTTATCCGTTTCTGTGGTGCTTTCAATATTCCACTGCTGAATATTGTTGACGTTCCGGGCTTCCTGCCGGGTACAAATCAGGAGTTCGGCGGTATCATCCGTCACGGAGCAAAGATGCTCTTCGCTTACTCTGAGGCGACAGTTCCCAAGGTCACTCTGGTAACCCGTAAGGCTTACGGCGGATCTTATCTGGCCATGTGTTCGCGTGACCTTGGCGCAGATCAGGTTCTTGCCTGGCCAACCGCTGAGATTGCAGTTATGGGGCCTGCCGGTGCTGCCAATATCATCTTCAAGGGCGATCCTGATATCAAGTCCAAGACCGACGAATACGTCGAAAACTTTGCCACTCCTTACCAGGCTGCCAAGCGTGGCTTTGTTGACATGGTTATCGAGCCGCGTGAAACACGCGCAATTCTGATCAATTCATTCAACATGCTGGCATCCAAGAGTGTAAACCGTCCGGCCAAGCGTAACGGCAATATTCCGCTGTAATCGCAGTTGGCAGTTAATTTTTTCTTTTTAAGGAGAACATATGACATATAGCCCGATGACAATCATGCTGATCAATATGACCGTTGTATTCGGTGTATTGGGAGCGCTCGGCATTCTGATGTGGTTGATTCATTTAATTGACCCGACCAAAAAAAAAAGTGTAGCGAAGGATGAACCGGCTGCTGTTCCTGTAGCAGCTGTTACTGCATCTGTCGCTGCGGACAATGATGATGAAGAAACTACATTGCTGCTGATTGCAGCGGCAATCGCATCGTACGGATATAGTCTGTCCAACATTGTAACAATTCGTCCTGTGGGTGGAGATGTGTGGGCCCAGTCAGCTCGTATTGAAACCGTCCAGTGTCGTAATAAGATGTTTTAACTGCAATTAAATAATATAAAAAAGGGGATGGTCCGCATGGAAAAATTTCTTATAACAATTAAAGGTGTTACTCACGAAGTTGAAGTTGAAAAAGTTGGCGGTTGTGCTGCTCCTGCTCCAAGAGCTGCTGCTCCCGTTGCCGCTCCTGCCGCTGCTGTTCCTGCTGGTGCAACAACTGTAAATGCCCCAATGCCGGGTAAAATTCTTGCTGTAAATATAAAGCCTGGTGACAGCGTCAAACGTGGTGATACTCTGCTTGTTCTGGAAGCGATGAAGATGGCGAATGAAATTATGGCTGCTGCTGATGGCAAGGTAACCGAAGTACGCATTTGCGTCGGCCAGATGGTAAGTACCGGTGATGCCATGGTTATTCTGGGCTAATTCGTTCACATTTGTAATCATTTCTAGGAGGCAGTTATAATGGAAATC
>JBGSQR010000111.1:0-8828 GCA_041737975.1 Geobacterales bacterium
TATTTGTTTTTTTATGACTTCCATAATAGCCACCATTGTAGGGGCAGACATAATGGTTCTGTCGGGGAACGTTTTCCCAACACTTCAAATTATAATTACCGTTTTAGCTGCACTCTCGTTTGCGTTTTTCACGTACACCGACAACATAGAACAGAAACTTTCGGACCTTTACAAGAAGTTTCCAGAATCAAAAATAGATCAGGCACATGAATCAATTGCATCATTGAAAAAAGAGCTTCTTGCAAATGCCTTTTTTGTTGTTGGTATAATAATTCTGGAAAGAATTGTTAGTGTGATTCCGGCTGAAAAGTACCTTCTCTTGATCGCAGAAATTAGTATCGCAGGCAATTTGATAGCACTGATATCTAGAATTTCCTTGTTCTTATTGGGTCTGTTGGTCTTTATCGATCAGGGAAAAGCATTTATCACAGCCGTACAGTTTCGTCATATCGTGTCTAAGGGTGCGGGAAAACAATCATGAAGACCTTATTGCTCCAAAAAGAAAAATCGTTCCTTGACCAACTCACCTGCCGGGCTGGACAGCTCTGCTGAGGATACCCCATGAATAGTAAGCTCCCCATCAACCTCGAAGACTTTCTCTGCCAACGTACCGTCGAAGGCGAGCGCATCGAGTACAAGACTGGCTGGAACCCTGACCCGATTATCCGCACCCTTTGTGCTTTTGCCAATGACTTTGAAAATCTTGGTGGCGGTTACGTGATTATCGGGCAGGAGTGTGATGCATCTGGCCTGCCGGTATTCCCACCTGCCGGCCTGGCCGAGGACCAGCTTGACAAAATTCAGCAGGAACTCCTGAGCTACTGCAACCTGATCCAGCCCACCTATTTCCCGAGGTTGAGCGTTGAAGAGTACGCCGGCAGGAAGCTGATCGTTCTGTGGGCGCCGGGTGGTCAAAACCGACCATACAAAGCACCGCAGGCTGTAACAGCAAAGCATAAAACACATCACTACTATATCCGACGCTATGCCAGCACCATCGAGGCCAAGGGAGAAGACGAACAAGAACTTATCAACCTGACGGCCACCATCCCCTTCGACGATCGGGCTAACCGATCAGCCTCTCTGAGCGATCTTTCACCACGGTTGATGGATGAGTTTTTACGGGATGTAGGAAGTTCACTGGCTGATGACGCACAAAATCTTTCGACGGAGGCTCTTGGCCGGCAAATGAATATCATCGACGGACCGCCTGAGGCACCTTTGCCAAAGAATGTCGGCCTGCTCTTTTTCAACGAAGAGCCGCACCGGTTTTTCCCCGCAACCCAGATTGACGTGTTGTGGTTCCCGGAGGGGCCAGGAGGTGATCGCTTCGACGAGAAGATTTTCCAGGGACCGCTATCCCGCATAACTCGAGAAGCACTCGGCTTCATTCAACGCAACTACCTGAAGGAAACCGTTATCAAACACCCAAACCGGGCTGAAGCGGAGCGTTTCTGGAACTTCCCCTATGCAGCCATTGAAGAGGCTGTAGTTAATGCCGTCTACCACCGCTCGTACCAGGAGCGTGAGCCGATTGAAATCCGTATTTCACAGGCAGATCTTGTGGTGTTGAGTTTTCCCGGGCCAGACCGTTCCATCCGGTTGGAAGATCTGCGGGCTGGCAAAGCCGTCAGCCGCCGCTACCGTAACCGCCGGATCGGTGAATTTCTGAAAGAACTGGACCTTACCGAAGGGCGTTCTACGGGAATACCAAAGATTCTGAAAGTCATGAAAGAGAATGGTTCTCCGGCACCGGAATTCGAGACCGATGATGACCGCACTTCATTTGTGATTCGCTTGCCGATACATGCGCGGGCGGCCAAGGCACTTGAAGTAGAAGCAACGACCCCGCTTGCCAAGGAAACCGGGACCAAGTTGGGACTAAGTCGGGACCAAGTACTGATACTTCGTAACATTATGGAAGATAAGGCTATAACCGAGTTGATGATGCTGGCAGAACGCAGCAACAGGACCAAGTTCAGGGACCAGGTACTGAATCCAATCCTTGATGCTGGCTTAATCGAAATGACCATACCGGACAAGCCTCGCAGCAGCAAACAGCGGTATCGCTTGACCGACGCAGGTAGGCAGGTGCTGGCTGATTTGGCAGGCACGGAATGAGTGAATACCTTCACGTAGAAAAACCATTCCTTGACCAACTCGCCGCCCTCGGATGGACAGTCATCGACCAGGGCATCCCTTTCGACCCGGCGGCCAGTTTACGCGATACATTCCGCGAGTGGCTGCTGCCAGAAGTTTTCCATGATTCCGTGCGTAACATCAACCTCACCTCAGACGGCGCTGCCTGGCTGACCGACCGCCAACTTGACGACCTGGCCGGCCAAATCCTGCGCCAACCAAACCGCACACTGCTGGAAGCCAACGAAACGGTGCAGGCGCTTTTTCTCAAGGCACAGGTGGATCGCAACGAGATTACAGGTGAACCTGACCCGGTAGTGCAACTGATCGACTTTACCAACCCCGAGCGCAATCAATTCCACGCCATTAACCAGTTCCGTATCGACACCCCCGGCTGTGTAAAAAACTGCATCATCCCGGACATTGTACTGTTCGTGAATGGCATTCCTCTGGTGGTGATCGAGGCCAAGATTGGCGACGCTACAACAGCCAACCCGATGCACGCAGCCTTCGAGCAATTGCTGCGCTACCGCAACGGCCGCAACATGACGGCTTTAGCTGGTCTGCGTGAGGGTGAGCCCCGCCTGTTCCACACAAACCTCCTGCTGATCCGTACCTGCGGAGAAAAGGCGGAGTTCGGCAGCATCACCTCGGGTCACGAACATTTTTGCGCCTGGAAGGACATCTGGCCTGAGAGTAACCGGAACTACACGCCGCCGCTGGGCGTCGAGCGCGAACAGGAACGGTTGATACAAGGTCTGCTCGCACCTGCAACGCTGCTTGATGTGCTGCGCACTTCCACGGTCTTCATGGACACCGATTCCGGCAAACGGGTCAAGGTTGTCTGCCGCTATCAGCAGTACCGTGCCGCCCACCGTATTATTGAGCGACTACGAACTGGCAAAAATGCCGAGGAGCGTTCTGGTGTAGTCTGGCACACCCAGGGTTCCGGTAAGTCACTGACCATGGTTTTTGTAGCACGTATGATTCGGGCATCCAAAGACCTGGCTGATTTTAAAATCCTGCTGATCAATTACCGAGTCGATCTGGAGCAACAGTTGGCCGCTACCGCCAAGCTGATCGGCGGCAAGGTTAACGTAATAGAAAGCTCGTCCCAACTGCGTGAACACCTTTCTACTGATGCTTCCGACATCAATATGGTCATGGTGCACAAGTTCATGGAACGAGCAGAGCCATTGCCGACAATGGTGGCCGAAGCACTTGCCGCATACCGCCCTCCCCCCTCCGGAACTACATTCGGTATCGTCAACCGGTCAGAACGCATCCTGCTGATGATTGACGAGGCTCACAGGACGCAAGGTTCTGACTTGGGAGAAAACATCTTTGAAGCATTTCCGAATGCCACCCGTATCGCCTTCACCGGTACGCCTCTCATATCAGAACAACACGGCACCAAACGCACCGTTAAACGGTTCGGCGAATACATCGATACCTACAAACTGATGGATGCTGTTCACGATGGCGCTACCCTACAGATTCTCTATGAAGGACGTACAGCTGATACTGCAATAAAAGACAAACACGGCTTCGACACTAAATTTGAGGACCTCTTCCTTCACCGCAGCGATGAAGAGCTACAGGCCATCAAGAAAAAGTACGGAGCCAGCGGCGACATCCTGGAAGCAGAACAACGCATTGCTGCTATTGCCCGCGATCTGGTGGCGCACTATATCGACAATATTCTCCCAGATGGCTTCAAGGCTCAGGTAGTATGCCATTCCAAACTGGCTGCCATCCGCTACCGTTCGGCGATCCGCGATGCCCTGGCCGAGCGCCTGGAACAAGAGAAGCTTCAACAGAAGCCGGATACGGATCTGATCCGCCGAATTTCTTTCCTGAAGGCAGTGGTGGTAATCTCTGCCGATGCGACCAACGAACTGGCCGCCATAACTGAAGCGCGCAAAGAAGCCAAACGCTGGAATGCTGTTGAGAACTTCTGCAAGCCGTTCGACATTGATGATCCTGACAAGGACCTGACCGGCATCGCCTTTCTGATTGTCTGCGATATGTTGTTGACCGGTTTTGACGCTCCGATAGAACAGGTAATGTATATCGACAAACGGCTCCGCGAGCATAATCTGCTTCAGGCCATTGCCCGAGTAAATCGGGTGACACGGAACAAACACCGCGGTTTCATAGTCGATTACATCGGCCTGGCCAACCACCTGATGCAGGCTCTCAGCATCTATTCAGAAGAGGATGCTGCAGATATTCAGCAGGGACTGAAAAACAGACTCTCCGAGCTGCCGATACTGGAAGAGCGCTATCAGCGCCTTGTTCAGCATTTTCGCGCTGCAGGCGTGACTGACATAGAAACATTTGTTAAAGGCCGGCCAGCAACACCGGAGGCGGACGTGGCTGTGGTTCATGCAGCTGTTGGAGCTATGCAGGACATCAAGAACCGGGCAGATTTTGAGGTTTACCTGAAGAAGTTCCTGCAAAGCCTGAACCTGATTCTTCCCCATTCCTCTGGCCAATCCTACCGCACACCGGCCAGGCGTTTCGGCTACCTTCTCCGCATGATCAAGGAGCGCTACAAGGACGACTCGCTGGACATTGCCGATGCCGGCGAAAAGGTTAAGGCGCTGATCAACGAGCATCTGGTAGATCTGGGGATAAACCCAAAAATTCCGCCTATCGAGCTACTCTCAGACGACTTCATCGCAAATGTTCAAAAACATTCCCAGGGGAACCTGGAAGCAAAGGCAAGCGAGATGGAGCACGCCATTCGCAAGCACTGCACAGTACACTTCGATGAAGATCCTGCCTTCTACAAAAAACTGAGCGAGAAGCTGGAAAAACTGATCAAAGAACATAAAGACAACTGGGAAATACTTGCTGAAGGTTATGAGCAAATCAGAAATGAAGCCATTGCCGGTCGGACTTATGTAGAAGAAGGATTGACCAGAGAAGCAACCACATTTTATGATTATGTGGTACAACTTGCCTTCGAAAACGGTAATGTGCCAGGCATTCATCACCAGCGTCTGAAAAAGCTGATGGCCGGCATTGTCGAATTGCTGCAGAGTACCATCGATATTATCGACTTCTGGAAAAAACCGATTGAGGTAAAAAAACTTCGTGGAAACATCGATACAGAGATCCTGCTGGCAGATATCCCGCAACTGATTGAGAAACACGAAAGAATTGCGGTGGAAATCGTGAAACTGGCCGAAAAACGCCACCAGGAGCTGACTAAATGAGTGCAATGTGGGACAAGGACATATCGTACGAGATAGTTCGCAGCAGCCGAGCCACGGCAGATATTGTCATTGAGCCGGATGGCAGGGTATTAGTCCGGGCGCCGGAATCGATTCCAGATGAGCGGATCGAGGATATGGTTGAATCGAAACGGTACTGGATTTATAAAAATTTGGCTGAATGGCGTGACCTTAATGCTACCCGGGTGCTTCGAGAATATCGTAACGGTGAAGGTTTTCTGTATCTTGGTCGTTCATACCGTTTGTTGTTGGTAGCCAATCAGGCTGAACCTTTGCTTCTAAAGAACGGGCGTTTCTGTCTGCAGCGCGATCTGGTAGATGAGGGTGCAATAGAGGCAGCGAAGGCGGCTTTTCGTGATTACTACATTTCCCGTGGTACAGAACGAATTACCCAGCGGATCAATTACTACGCACCCAAAGTCGGGATTACCCCACATGCAATTGATATCCGGGAACTCGGCAATCGCTGGGCTTCATGTTCGCCAAACGGCAATCTGGCCTTTCACTGGAAATGCATGATGGCGCCGCAGACGATTATCGACTACATCGTGGTCCACGAGCTCTGCCATTTCCACCATCTGGACCATACTGATGCATTCTGGAACGAAGTTGACAAGGTACTGCCTAATTACGGAGAACGTAAAGAGTGGTTGCGGCTAAATGGGGCTGGGCTGGATATTTAATTGCGAGAAGGGATGAATGAGGTGATTTTGCTCGTCGAACCAACCTCAAACTTACTGTACTGACTAAAACATGGCTTCTATCGAAGTGGAATTAATTCTCAAATAAGTAGATATCAGGCGGCGCAAGATTTTTCCTTTTGAACGGTCGCCATCGTTAATTGCTAACTGCTCAAGTATACCAGTTTCTTCTGGGTGGAGATATAACTGAACTCTTTTCGGCGTACTGGTCGGATCATCTTCATCAAGCGACATAGTTGAACACTTACTAACCGCGAGCCTCCCTACAGCGGACATACTCAACCCTGCGTCCTGCAGTTTTTGAAGCTGAGAATAAATTTCAAGACTTAAATATACATTGAATTCGACTAGTTCTGACCGTTTTACGCGCATACTGAATATTATATACAGTAAGTATTGTATTCCTACAAAGAAAAACAGAATCAGCTAAGTTGCTGTTTGCTACCCCCCACAGAGAAATCAAATTGAGCAGTAAAATTAAATGCCATCTGGCGATTATTAAGCACTGATTACAACTAAAATTAGTAGCTGTAACCTGCGACCCCAGCTGGCCTCTTACCATTCACAGCAATACTATAATAGTATTTATATTCCAAACTAGTTAAACGGATTTTACTCACACATTCGTTGGTGCATAAGTAACTGCGTTACTACACGTGTCAATCGCACTGCCACAAATACTTGATATCAACCCAACAGACCTCAATGTCACAGATTTGCTGTTTTGCATATACTGCGTATATATCGGCCAGAGTCTGCCAACTATTGAGGTAAATGATTGACAACAAAAACCCGCCTTTTAAGGCGGGTAGTATGTGGTGTGCTACGATTGGTATCGCTTTAGCTTTATGAACATTTTTATGCTCAACACATCTTCACAACTCATCCTCTCAACTTCAAACAATATATTTAAGTACTGGTTGACGGGTATAAAAAATTCGGTCAAATCCAGGTTCCCAAGGAAAAATCCCCTGTTTATCCGGCCAAACCATTTGAATAGCTGGAAATAAATTTGGCTCTTTTTGATACAACCAGCAATTATATCCCAAAAGCCCACCATGAGCATTTACATCAAATGACTTGAAAATCATTGTTGCATTAGCTAGTTGCTCGTTATCAACGTAACCGTCGCAATATGTTTTACCTGTTTTGATTTCACCTGCAATGCTTGCCATAATCGAAAAAGCAGTCTGTGATTTTAAACCAAACATTATAACTTCCGGATGGTTAAATGTGTGAAAGAAGCCAACACTGTAAGTAAATGAAGGCATATTATCTTCTGCCTCGACATAAACTACATGCCATCCAATATTTTTGATACTCGTTAACACCTTTACATCCTCTTCGTCACTGATTGTAGGAAGTGAAAAACTATTTTTTGCCATTGTCATTGCTCCTTATATTTTGAGTTTTTAATGCACATTTGATTGAACCGTTAGTGTTCTGCAACAACTTCAAACCTGTATTGTTTTATTGCTCAACACCAGGCTGGCGTGGATATTCAGCAGCATTTACCAGAGACAATCCGGGTTCAGGCAAAACTGTACACGCAGCTGGCCGAAATAGATGGGTGTTATAATTGGTTACAATGACTTCCCTAGCCGTATTAGCAGCACCATGCTTACGGCCTATTTTTCGTGCCACGGTTACTTCGTGAATGTTAAAATCCTTGTACAGGTCACGAATGAACACCGTATCCGAGTTTGACAGCATGAACTGCACCCCGCGCGCATTGAGGGATTTGCATGCATCTGCCAGCCTTTTTTGATCGGTTCGAAAAAATCCGCCGGATGTATAGGCTGTAAAACTATTGTCGTAGGGAGGATCTAAATACACAAAGTCCCCTGCCACTGCAGCCTTCAACCTCTCCTCAAAATCGCAACAAAACAGTTCTGTCAACGCAAGAGCACGGCTACACTCTCGTATATTTTCGGGAATTATTAGTTCCAGGTTTTTACGATAACCCCATGAAACGTTAAATTCACCGTCCTTGTTTACCCGGTAAAGCCCGCAGTGGCACATTTTAATCAGAAACAAAAAACGCACAGCTTGGTCAACATCGCCCCAAGTTGTATCAATAGAGTTCATTTCCTCGCGCAACTGATAAAACAGAGCCTCGCGATCATCGTCACTTTTACCCTTCAATATACGTTCAAGCTCAATCGTCTTGGCAATGAATTCTTCTGGGCTGTGCTTAACAACAAATAACCAGTTCATAAGACGTCTATTAATATCCGATATCTCAGATCCATGACCCAGTACCGGTATACCTGTATAAATTGAGGTGATCGCCCTATTAAGGAACACTACTGCGCTGCCTGCAAAAGGTTCCAAGTATTTTCCTGTTATACTCAAAGGAAAAAATGGTAGCAGCTGAGGTAGAAGCGGGGTTTTCTTTCCTGCCCAAGGTACAAGATCCATCTTTGACATCAATATGCCTCCTATTTTTGTTTAAGGTTATACTTCCTGATAGAACATGAAATCGTTGGTCTCTACAGCACTAAGAACAATCAGCAATTCAGTTACAGGAATTCATGCCAGGGGACTTGCGGTTCCGGCACACATTCCAAGTCGCGGGGTTAATCAATTTTTATGCCCTCGTCAGGCGACTTGCTTCATAGGCGATAACCTCCTCTCGCATATATCTGACACAACTTTTCTTCTCAGCGCCGAGTTTGAGCAGTGTAAAACCGTTAATCTTGGCAACTCGTGACACAGTCGGTACGGAACAGTTCCAGCGTGCGGC
>JBGSQR010000123.1:0-1986 GCA_041737975.1 Geobacterales bacterium
CTTGTCAGGATGACCTTCGGATACGGATTCTGAGGTAAAAATAAATTTTTCAGCCACGGTGTGTTACTCCTCTCGTTTCTATGGGTATAATTTTATTTTATGGTATTCAATACTGGCAGCTGAATCAGCGCCAGATCACTAAATCTATATGCAAGTGGTCAATTTGTCAAGCAAAGTCGGCTCTAAAAACTATCGCAGTTGTGTAGTTAGTGGGTCAGTTGATTACTATTTCAAACTGCTCCTGATGAAAACCGGGCTTGGCACGCACCGTAATCCGTTTTTTGAAACGTTTTTCCAGCTCTTCCAGGCCGCGTCTTTCCTCATCGTAAAGCAGGTCCGCAACCAATGGGTGGACAGAAACCATGGCCTTGGAACCACGAATATCAAGCATTTCCCGGCGTAGTTCGCGGAAGATCTCGTGGCAGACGGTTGTCTTGGATTTGATATACCCGCGTCCTTCGCAGTAGGGGCACGGTTCGCACATCATGCGGCCGATGCTCTCGCGCACACGTTTGCGGGTCATTTCAACTAGACCAAGTTCAGAAATCTTCTGAATATTGGTCTTGGACTTGTCGCTCTTCAGCGCTTCTTCCAGGGCGTTGAAAACCTTGTCGCGGTTAACCTCTTTCTCCATATCGATAAAGTCAATGATGATAATACCGCCGATATTACGCAGTCGCAGCTGGTAGGCGATCTCCTTGACCGCTTCCAGGTTGGTTTTAAGGATCGTGTCTTCCAGGTTGTGCTTGCCGACAAAACGGCCTGTGTTGACGTCAACTGCAGTCAGTGCTTCAGTCTGTTCAATGATGATGTAGCCGCCTGATTTCAGCCAGACCTTACGTCCCAGGGCGCGGCTGATCTCAACCTCCAGGCCGTAATGGTCGAAAATCGGCTCTTCGTCCTCATATAGGTCGATCAGGTACTTCATCTTCGGCATGAAGGTAGTTATGAACTGGACAATCCGGTCGTAATCCGGCTTGGAATCGACGATAATTTTATCGACCTGTTCGGTAACGATATCACGGACAACCTTCTGGATTACATCCAGGTCGCAGTGAACCAGCGAAGGGACCGAAACCTTGTCTTGACGCTTGGATATTTCATTCCAGAGAGTTGAAAGATATTGCATGTCCGAGAGCAGATCGTCTTCGCTCTTTCCTTCAGATACAGTTCTGACGATGAAGCCTGTGCCCGGTTTCTTTAGCCGCTCAACCGCCTCGCGCAGGCGTTCACGTTCCTCTTCATCCTCAATACGGCGGGAGATGCCCACGTGATCAACAGTCGGCATGTAAACCAGATGGCGTCCGGGGAGTGAAATGTGCGAGGTGATCCGGGCACCCTTGGTGCCGAGCGGCTCCTTGGAAACCTGTACCAGCAGCTCCTGGCCTTCCTGTAGCAGTTCTTCGATCGGATGCAGCGGTTTGAATTCAGGCTGGCTGTCCTGGGGGAGTGGGCCGCTGATTTCCTGATCTTTTTTGACACCGTACAGAAGTGACTCGTATTCCTCAAAAGCGTCGAAAACATCGGCCACATAGAGGAAGGCGGCTTTTTCCAGGCCGATATCCACGAAAGCGGCCTGCATGCCGGGCAAAACCCGGATAACACGCCCCTTGTAGATATTGCCAACGATCCCTTTTCCACGCGTCCGCTCAATATGCAGCTCGGCGATGGTGCCGTTCTCGATCAGCGCGATGCGCGTCTCGTGGGAGGCGGCGTTGATGACTAGTTCTGTTGCCATGTTTTAAACCTCTAAGTATGTAAAATGAAAATATTGATTAAATAAATATCACTTCCAGCTTCTCGATCAGCAGATCGTCGGCCTGCAGGGTTTCGTCATTACTGATTGCCATGGCGAATTCCAGCGGTTTGCCACGACCGGCCACCAGTTCAAGTGCGTTGCCGTTGGCGGACAGGGAGACGACTTGCGGCCGTAGATCGATGCTCTGGGTCTGTCCCTTTTTCTTGCGATGGACAAAGTGGCTTTCC
>JBGSQR010000134.1:0-8103 GCA_041737975.1 Geobacterales bacterium
AAAATATATACCGAATATCAAACACTGGAATAACCAGATAACTTACTGGCGTAATCAGTCACAGGCTAAAACACCGGAAACCTGGGAAAGCAAAGCCCTTATGGGAGATGGTCGCGCCGCCATGCGTATTTATGGTGGTAACAAAGAATCTAACGACATCCCGGCGACATTGTACTGGCTTCAGATTGCCGCACAAAATGGCGACCCCGAAGGTTTGATGTATCTGATACTGGAAATGAAAGACCCTGTCAGGAGAGTCAAGTGGTTTGGTGTCGCCGCAGATGACAAAAAGATGAATGAGTTATTCGATAAGAGGATTCAGTATTGGGAAAAGAAGCTTGCGCAGCTCAAAGAACGTGAAGAGCAGGAACGGCTGAAACAACTAAAACTTGAGAATTCAGGGAAATAGACAGTGACGTATTCAGAGAGCTTTACCTACGACTAAGTTGGCAACTGGCTGACCATGACCAAGGGCGGAAATATATCCATGATGCGAACAACCGGATGGTGGTTAGCCTATTTACAAAAGGATATAAGATGTTTTGTAAACTTAAATGCCTGAACCAATTGTTATCAATAATTGCATTATTTATAACTGTTACCAGCACCATTGCTGCGGCAGGGGCGTTAACCTTTGAGTACGACAAACTGAACCGTCTGACCAAAGAAACTTATAGCGACGGCACTGTCATCAACTATACCTATGACGAATTCGGCAACCGCAAGAAGGTATACCTGAGCCCATTTGTGGATTTCAAGGTTTCTTCCGTATGGGACTATCCCCCATTTCCCGTAAACTTCAACGACCTCTCTCCCGGCAATCCGACCTCGTGGCTATGGGATTTCGGAGACGGCACAACCAGCACCCAGAGCAACCCTTCGCACACCTACTCCACCATCGGAAGCTTTACTGTTTCCCTCACCATCAACAATAGTCAGGGCACATACAAACATACGAAAGATAACCTTATTACTGTTAATAACATAATCCCATCCATCACCAGCAAACCTCTCTCCATAACTAATATCACGACTGCAACCTTCGGCCTCAGCGCAACAAAGGCTGACGCATCTTTTCAATGCCAGCTTGACGGAGGGAACTTTCTCACCTGTTCAAATCCGGCAACATATTCTTCATTGGCAGCCGGGTCACATTCTTTCGGAGTCAGGGCCGTCGGCGCCAACGGATATGTTTACCCATCAGTGGCAACGTACAACTGGACCATCGATCTAACGTCACCCGATACGTCGATCACTGCGACCCCACCAGCCACGTCAGCCCCCATGTATGGGTATTTCAGCTTCACTTCCACGGAAGCCGGCTCGCGATTCGAGTGCAAGATTGATTCAGGCAGCTTCTCTACATGCTTCAGCGACTACTGGTACTGGCTGCCCAACGGAAATCACACCTTTTCGGTGCGGGCTATTGATCAGGCGGGCAATGTGGACCCCACACCATCTACCTATTCCTGGGTAGTTGCGCCTAATACCTTTATCACCGCACAACCTGAGGAACTCACAAAAAACACGTATGGTACCTTTGAGTTTTATTCCGATGGGACCGATGTAAGTTTTGAATGCAAAATTGACAACGGTGCGTTTAAGCCCTGTGTCACCCCGTATTCTTTTACAGGGCTCAACGATGGAAGCCACAAGTTCACTGTCCGCGCCAAAGATCAGGTCGGGAACGTGGATTCGTCACCTCCGTGCTATTCCTGGGCAATTAATCAGAATATATGGGGAATACTTGGGGCTGATATTGGTTTCAATGCCTATGTAATTATCGTTGCTCCTACCACACCCTCAACCATCTACGCCGGCAATTCCTCTGGGATGTATAAAAGCATTGATGCCGGAACCACCTGGACTGCTATAAACAACGGGCTTACTGTCACCAATGTTGTGTCTCTAGCCTTGGACCCCATCACCCCTGCAACAATATATGCAGGGACATCAAGTGGTATTTTCAAAACAGTTAACAGCGGAGGTACGTGGAGTTCAGCAAGTACTGGACTGCCTTCAGACGGCTACGTTTATTCGATTGCAATCCCAAAACAGTCACCTCAGACGATCTACTCAGTGATAAATTACGGACTGTATAAAAGCACCAATGGTGGATCCAGCTGGACCTCTGCCAGTACCGGCATGCCAGCGTACTCCGCTGTTGTATCAATAGACTTTGATCCATCAAATGCCTCAACTGTCTATGCTGGTACCTACAATGGAGTTTATAAAAGCTCAAACGGTGGGACAAACTGGACTGCCATAAATAGCGGACTAACCAATCTCAGCATCTACTTCATATCCGTTGATCCAACAAAATCACAATTATTATACGTTGGCACTGACGATGGAATCTTTATAAGCGAAAATGGCGGAATAAGTTGGACTTCACGCAATAATGGATTACCCGGATCAACGAGTTATATTTCCTTTGCATATGATCCATCAAACACGGCAACGATCTTTGCCGGCTCCTATTTCGGTGTCTATCGTAGTGATAACAGGGGAATTAGCTGGGAACTGTGGGATGACTTGAATATACAACAACAGGGGGCCTACATTTTGGCGGCTGATCCGGTAACTAAAGTGCTTTACGCAGTAAGAGATTATGGTGTCTATTCAAAGCCCTTCATAGGAGCTAATGCTACACCAGTCCCCGCTCTTGGCACTTGGGGGCTGCTGGCGACTGTGGCTGGGCTGGGGGTGGTGCTCAGGGGCCGAAGGAAGACAGATTGAAAACACTATCATCGAGAGGAGATCTTCAGTATAAGGACCGTCTTGGTTCAGTATACTTTTGGAAATGCTTTTTTCTGTTTTAAACAAGTTAATTGCATGATTAATCTATCCCACAAGTCGTAGTACTCGGCAAGTTCCAGTGAACGCTCGCCTTAGGTGCATTTTTGCCCAAGACATAGCCTTTATCCAAGAATGTTGGAACACCTGGGCTGTTCATTTTTTTCTATCAGATTCTTCATAAAATTCTAAATTTACATCCGACTTAGTCAAGATGGTTAATGGAGAGATGAAGCAGGCAGCCATCTGTAAAGTGTAGGAATCGATATGCCAAGATTCTCCGCAACCTCTTTCGGTGCGACACCAGAAGATAAGAGTTTTTTTGCCGATTCTATTTTGCTGTCGGTCAGCCGAGCAAAATTATCATTATTCGTTGCAACGATAACAAAACGAGAATAGTATTTCAAGAATGGTTTTCGATAATTATAACTCATTGAAATTGTGTACCCGGAATTTACTGGAAATGTAATTGTCATAAACGGTCGTTTTCGATAAGAAGTTTTTGTGTCTCGCCGAGAATTACCATCACAGTCTCGAAAGTTTGGAGCTTCTGCAATACCAGAAAAATAGCTGACAGGAAAATAGGAGAGAAAAATTGATATAACTATTTGTGTGTTAATGGTTTATTTTTGAATTTGATACTTGGTTACACTATCGTTGGGGTTACCCCTTGATGATGGAATTATTTACGTAGGGCCACTCGCTAAGAAATATAAGGCAATCGAAGTTTTAAGGCGCCTTCCTGGATTCCTTATCCCGGCTGCTATAACATGCGTATTTGTTGGTGTAAACAACCTAATCTTGTCTGCATATGTTTTAACCATCATCGCTTTGTCGGTTTTGTCATTTTCGAAAAATACCAAAATAACGACCGTGTGCGAGTTCTTCTCTATAATGGCTTTTTTTGAATGGGAAATAAACATCAGCGGCGATAGCGTGTATTTCTGGGGAAGTCCGATGTCCAACGCAGAACGGCAATGGGAAAAACCAGTAAATTGGCCGTCTGACCAGCCTCTACCCGCCAAGCTTCATATTGAGCATTAAAAAGGTTCAAGGCAGGTAAACCAGTAGGACCGGGCGAAGCCCGACATGTAGTAGCAACATACAAAAGAATAGGCACAGCAAGTCCTAAGGGGGGATGGCGCAGATTGCACCACCTCCCTTTTTTCGTGCCTGAAGCAGTGCAAATAACCGCGTAAAAGCCCGCCAGCGATCTTTTTTCAAGTCGAGCTTACTTTTTCCAGCAACGCGGCATATCTAATAAATGAAGGCCTCGCCGATCGGCGGGAGCAAAAAACCAAGTAGCAAGGAGATGAACATGAAACGAAGCATCAACATAGCAGGTCTTGTAGCAGTAGCAGCACTGACCATTCTGGCTGGCGGTGAAGTCAGCGCAAGTGAGAAGGGCACCAAAGAGCAGGCCAAAGTGACAATGACCTCACAGAGGGTTGTCGAACGCTTTTGCAACCGCACTACAGAGCTCGTGGAAGCCAAAGGCAATAAGCGCATTGAAAGGATTACCGAAAAATGCGTGGAAGCCGAAGGCGTAATGCCGAAGTCAGCTTTTGAGGCAGTTAAATCGAAGTAGATTTAGTTTAACCCGCAACATGCGGCACTAACCCGATACGGGTATAAAACAGGAGAAGTATCATGAAGAAATCAGTAATCGCAGCAGTAATCGCAGTAACCGCGCTGACGGCAGGAAGCGCATTCGCAGCACCAGCAGTAGTCGCCGAAAAAACGTTTGAGCAAGTCATGGCGCCTTTTGGTGAACCTGTATCGACTAATGTCCTCATCAGCCCTGAATTTGGCGCAATTAATGGCCGTTTGACTGGCGGTTTTGCAGCCACCTATAACGGCATCGGCGTTAAGCTTGGCGCCGGCGGTGAGCGCAACGGCAGGGATGTCGGTTTTGTCGGATCCGTCCGCGCGTATCCGGTTGAACTTCTGGCCCGCACAGGCATGTTCGGCAAAGATGTCAAAACTGGCTGGCTTGAGCCGTTCGTAGGTGTAGGTTTCGGCGTGGTTAACGCACCAAGCACTGGTGGCAACATCGTGAACGGTGTAACAGCTGTACAGGGCGCTGGAAACGGTATCAACACTCTCACAAACGGTGTAAGCGCAGTCCAGGGCTCCGGCAATGTAAATGCACTCGGTCTGCCGACTCAGGGTACCGGTAGCAACAACGGCTCGTACGCAGCACTGGATGTTTCTGGTGGTGCAACTATTTCGCTGACCGGCCTTACTACCGACGGTGTTGTGCCTACTCTCAGCGTAGGTTACAGCAAACTGCAGGGCGTCTTCGCAGGCCTTGGCGTAAAGTTTTAAGCAGCGCAGCCGCATAAGCGGCACAGGTTGTTCCTGCACGTAATGTGCAGGACCGCCTTGTTAAACCTCCGCGCCTATCGGCACGGGAGCTTAGCCAGGCGAAAGCCAAAATATCCGGGTGGTGACATCTCGTACGCGAGCTGAGTAACTATCTCATTACCACCCGGTGTATCATGTTGTGAGATAGTGAAAGGAAGGCGGGGAATCTGCGATGATAAATCGTTCAAGGTTTCCAAAGAGGGACGGGCAACCGTCTCTTTTTTTATTTGTGTGACGCCAAACATATACACAGGCGGGCGCCGCAGGCGCACGCAACAGGAAGGCCGCGCCAGAACCAGGGCGCTTGAGTTTACCCTTATTGCCTCAAGGCGATGAGGTTGACTGTCCCTTGGGGGACAGGCGAAACCATTTTTATGGGAGGGGGCCTTGAAATATCCCCCTCCGTCAAAATCGTAAAGACTTGACCAGGTGGTCTCGCAGTCTTTTTGTAATATTACCAAGCACTATCCGCTTATTGCCATGCCCCGTTTTTGTGGCCACGCGTTTAAGAATAGACTCATAGTCCGTATTGGTCATTATTTGCCGATTTTTGCCAGCTCCCGTCATAAATTCCTTGAGATGTACAATCACCTCGTAGGTTATAAAGCGGTGACGAAACATGCTGAAACAGGCTTGAACATCCTTGTAACCTGCTGATATTACCAAGCGAGCAAAATCACGTTCCAGAGAAGTTTTTTTAATGGGCTCTCCATTAACGCCAACAAACAAAGTAGTAGCAAGTGAAACTTCTTGGTTAACTGTACGGAGATAATCAAGATACTTAGCACGTGCATTCAAATAGCGCTGAAATACAGTGGCATCCTTGAGTGTAATTGGAAAGCTACGCAAAGGGGGGCGGTTACGTCTCCGCTTCTTACAGGGAATAAGTATCCGTTTGCGGTGTAAGATGTCGGTATGTTCCTTAACGGTAATTTCAATCATTTCGGATGGTCGCATACCAGCGCGTTTCATTAGCCAGATCATGAAATGTCTGCGAACTCTTATGTATTCAAGGGATGCAACAAGAAAAGCAGGTCGGTTCCGGTATCGCTGTAAAAAGCGGGCACTCTGCTTTTCCAGTGAACTTTGATCGTCAATACACTGCTCGATTTTTTCTATGATTGGTCGGGCAATAGGGTGTTTCGGTTCACGACTTTCATGAGATGGCATCGCACGATGCACATAGTAATATTCTCCTGGCTTTCGCTTTGGGTCCGTGTTCTGAATTCTTTTTAAAATGATTTGCGGCGATTGGTTTGCTTCGCCAATGAGAGGTGTTGACAACGGAGACACAAAGTTAACCTGGTACCATTGAAGAAAACGAATTGAACGACTCAGAATTGCACGAACAGTATTGTTATTCCTTGCTCGTTCTATTGGGTTTAGTTTTGATTTTTCGGCCTGGAGTAAATAGGACAACTCAAAAAAATTCGTATCGGTCAGTTTATCTATATCAACTTTGTTCTTACTACAATACCGCACCAAATGACTAAGTTCAGAGGCATAGGTTTTTAGTGTTTCCTCTGCTGTGAGATTTGCTATTGCCAAAAAATACATATTAATCGGGTCGCACGGCTTACCATTTGGCCAGTACATGAAAGGGAATGCCTCTATGTGCTGATAATATATCTGTTCTCCTTTGCCTAAAGGCAATACAGTACATGGCAAATCTACCGAGCGCGTTTTAAACAGCTGAATGCCATTCATTTATCTTTTCCACCGGGGATTAAAGTCAGTACGACTTCATCACTTCCGACAGCTGAACCCTGTGGACTAAAAAGGCTACTAAATAGCGTATTATGGTCATCTAAAATCCTAAAGAGTCGTAACCGAGTAGTTTCTTCCATATCGCCCTCTATGACCAGCGTGTTGATTTTCCCATAGAGATCCAAGTACGCTTTAGACCGAATGATATTTTGTGTTTCGACCAGATGTAGTTTATTAGCTTGATCTGCAGCCTTAACAGCCTGCTGTCTTACCTTATCTTTAGAAGTTCGGCCATTTGGCCTATTATTTAGCAATTCTTTTAAATTCAACCGGATGGAGTCTAAATATTCAAATCCACTTTTACTTTTCTCAGCATAAAGCTCATTCGCCAAAGATTTTAAAGTGTTGAGAGCAATGGGGGCCACATTAGAACCCGATATCTCCAAGGCTGCAAAAGTACGCTGGTTAACCAGGCTCTTGGCAACGACTTTGCTGACCTGATCAGGAGCTTTCAAGGCCGTAATTAAAATATCATGCCGAGCACTAACATTATCGATATTGCGAGCTTTTTTCTGATGCGCACCACGTTTGTTCATGCTGATACCTCGCGCAAAACAAATGACACGTTGATACCTACCACTTCAGTCCTGTTATCAGAGTAAATCGAATGAGGCTCCAAAATAAAACCGTTTTGGGCTCGAAGGTTCGTCACATAGTCAATCCATTCGGACTCAGGGACCATTGACAGTGAATCCACATTAAAGTGGCGTAGCACGGCCTCGTATAGCGTGTCTAATCCAGAGTCATCGTCCGGTGCATGTTTACCATTTACTTCAATTGAGTAAAGACGCTCAATAGCGTATTCAGCTTCTAACTTCGGCAATTCTTCACCAGGAAACTCACGTTCTATATAGGCGTATATATGCGATGCATCCTTGTGGCCGGCAATCCAACGTGCTGCATCAAGTACGTCGTAACGCCCTGACCAAAACAAGAGGAGTAGAAACCATTTGCGCATTTCATGGATACGAACGTACCAGCGTCTCCCAAAACTGTCCGGTTCAAGACCAACATAATCACAGAATATATCCAAATGTTTGTCTAATAGATGCACATCAGCCCGCAAGATGCCGGACATACCACCGAATTTGGGGAGACAGAAAAGATAACCCTTAATTTTGCGCTTTTCAGCATGTAAGGTTGCAAGTCCCTCCCCTAAGCGTTGAAGCAGGT
>JBGSQR010000180.1:0-7582 GCA_041737975.1 Geobacterales bacterium
ATCCTTCAACCCCGGAATTGAAATATCCGGTCAGGAATTCTGATGAATTACCAACACCACCAAAACCACAACCCATGGCAATTCCAATGCGCTCCGCTTCAATTGTCTTGACGTCAATACCGGCATTTTTAAGAGCCAGTCCAGCTGTTGCAGTTGCAAGTTGGCTGGAGCGATCCATTTTGCGGGCTTTAAGCGGCGGCATGAAGTCGGAAGCCTTGAAAAAACTGGCTTTTCCCCATTGGAGTGAGTTGTCGCATGAAATGAAACTCAGGGCTGAGCTTCCTTCACTATGGGCTTGCATGATTGGTGCTGTTCCTATGCCGGCGGCTGTTATTGCGGAGTAGCCGGTGACAACAATTTTATCGAATAATTTATTCATTTACCGAGTACCAGAGATGTAATATTGCCGCCAAAGGCAAATGAGTTTGAAATGGCTATGGTCGAGTCTGTTAAGCGTCTGCCATCATGACAATAATCCAGATCGCATTCCGGATCTCGTCCCCTGAAATTTAGTGTTTGTGGGATAAAATTATTTTTCAGGCTGATAATCGTTGCCAGAGCTTCAATGGCTCCAGCAGCTCCAAGACAGTGTCCGGTCATTGCTTTGGTAGAAACTAGAGGTACCTTGGCAGCATGACCTCCAAAGACCAGTTTCATTGCATTGGATTCAACAATGTCATTTAGTGGAGTGCCTGTTCCATGGGCATTGACCCATCCGATCTGATTCAGGTCAATTCCGGCAGATTTGGCTGCATTGGTCATAACCCGTGCAGCAGTTGTTCCGCTTGGTTCTGGAGCGGTCATATGAAATGCCTCTCCAGCCAGCGAGTAACCTAATATAAATCCGTAAATAGTAGCCCCGCGACGCATTGCTTCTTCTTCATCTTCAAGTACAAGACAAGCCGAACCTTCACCCAGTGAGATACCTTGGCGACCAATGCTGAATGGTGAACACGGGTTCAGGTCGACAACACGGAGTGAATTGAATCCGGCAAAAGTAAGAATGGAAAGGCTGTCTGATCCTCCTGCAAGCACTGCTTTCTGCGCGCCTGATGCGATCAGGTCAGCTCCCCAGCCGATGGCAGTAGCAGAAGATGAGCAGGCCGTAGTAATGCTGTTTTGATAGCCGCATAATCTGAATTTTTTGGCAATTTCAGTTGTTGTTCTATCCGGAAGTAGTCCGCGCAGTAGAGATGGCGAGGCTTTGTTACCGGAAAGTTGTTCTTTGAGCCAGAACTCGGAGTGAAACATTCCGGCTGCTCCAGCTCCCATTGAGACGCCCATCTCCCATGGAGAATAGTGCCCAAGTATACCACTACTGGTTATTGCTTCTTCAGCAGCAATCAGTCCAAACTGGTCAGCACGAGAAAGTTTGTGGGAGTCCCGTTTTGAAAAGTATTCAAGCTGGTTATAGTTTTTAACCTGTGAACCAAGCGAGGTGGGAAATGGGGATGTATCCAGCATGTCAATCGGAGCGATTCCGCTCTTGGAGTTCAGGAGAGCATCCGTAAGTTTCTGAACATTTTTACCAGCACCGCTGATAACACCGATACCGGTTATTGCCACACGTTTATTTCTCATTCAGGAAATACCACCATCTACAGTTAAATACTGACCGGTAATATATGAGGCATTTTCGGATGCCAGGAAAACTACCGCCTTAGCAATTTCATCCGGTTTTCCAATGCGACCAAGTGCTGATGAACCAATGATTTTTGCAATTTGGTCCTGTTTAAGTTTTACTGTCATCTCTGTTTCAATCAAGCCTGCCGCAACTGCATTAACACGAATGCCCAAAGCACCTACTTCACGAGCAAGTGATTTTGTGAAGCTGATCATTGCACCTTTTGAAGCTGCATAGTTGGTTTGTCCTGCAGCACCAAGAATTCCTGAAATTGAAGAAATGTTGATTATGGAACCGCTGCGGGCCGACATCATGCGTCTTACACCCCACTTGCAACAGTGGAAAAGTGGATCTAGATTTGTACGTATGACTGAGTTCCAGTCATCCTCTGACATCATGGCCAGATAACAGTCACGAATAATGCCAGCATTGTTGACTAGCACATCAAGTCGACCACCGGCTTTTGATGCAGCATCAATTAAAGCCTGAGCCCCTTCGGACGTACTTACATCACCTTTAACTGCTGTGATACTGCCGGAAAGTCCTTGGGCCTGGCTGACAATTTCATCAGCGGCAATATCGTTGCTGAGGTATCCAGCATAGACTGTGGCTCCCTCACTTGCAAACCTAAGTGAAATTGCTTTGCCAATGCCTCGAGTTCCGCCGGTAACAACTACAATATAATTAGGAAAAATCATAAAGTCCCCTTCAATTTAGAACGGGTTATAATAACTATTTATAGGCTTAAAGTCCAGTGACTATGGCCCGTAATCAGTTGTTGAGCGGTTTAATACGGCTTCTGCCAAGTCGTTTCATTAGTTTCCAAAGTGGCCCTTTTACTTTAAACATCCGCAGGGCATCCAACATAGCCGGACTGGTATTGATGTCCAGGCCAGGCACAACCCAGGTACGTCGTTTTAACGCCTCAATTGTTACCAGGTTACTCAAGGTACCTTTTATCTCTGGTGAAATATAAAAAACCGGTTCAAGCATTGACACACCTTCTGAAATTACCCCATCAGTTATGGCAATCTTTTCCAATGGAGTACCCGGATAAATTCGTATACCAGTCATTGCTATTACGGCGGTAGGTTGAACCAGGTCCATAAGTTCAAAGGTTTCCAGTATTGTTTCACTGGTTTCTCCAGGCCCGCCAAATAGAATGTAGTGGGCAAAGTCAATGCCTGAATCATGACATAATTGTGAGGTATTCAAAATGTTTTCAGCTGAAAAAGATTTTCCCAGGTTTTTGAGCATGGTGTCGGAACCTGATTCACTGCCGAATTCAACTGCATCGCAGCCAGCTTCCAGCATTAGCTGAAGCAGCTGTGGAGATAAAAAACCGGGACTGATAAATGCTGTCCAGTTGACACATAGTTTTTCATTAATCATGGTTCTGCATAACTGCTCAGCAAAGTCAGTTGGGAAGTTAAAGATATCATCAACGAAATAGATATAGTCAACTCCATAAACATTAACTAAATAGCGGATTTCATCAATAATATCAGCAACGGGTCGAACCCTTGTACACCGACCTTCCAGTAGTGGGTAGGTGCAATAGATACAGTTGAAGGGACAGCCTCTTTTCGTCTGGAGATTGGCCATGCCTCCATCATGGTGATAGCGTGAGAGATCAAAAAGAGAGCGATCTGGTGCTCCTATGTCAATTACATGTAAAGGCGGCAGGAATGAAGTTTGACCAGCGACCAGAACACCGTTTAATTTAGTAGCATCAGTTCCTGATTCTATGCAGGTAAGAAGTCTGGGCAGTATCTCTTCGCCTTCACCGATTACACCATAATCGGCACCTGTAATTGAAAGAAGTTCTAAGGGCAACAGGGAAAACCCGGATCCGCCGATGATTGTTGTGGCTTTGCCTTTGCAAAGTGCCACAATTTCACCTGCACCTTCATAATAGGTGCGGCTTCCGGGCCAGGTTACATTATCAAGGTTTCTAAGTGATATTAATACTGCGTCAGGTGCAAAACTGTTCAGTGCAGATGAAACAGATTCTGTAGGATTTTGAGTGAAGCATAGATCGAGAACAGACAACTGGTGCCCGGCAGAAGTAAGAGACGGTATCAGATAGGCCAGTCCGATTGGAAAAACCGGGTATGGATCACGCTCTCTGTTAGCAGAAATAAGGAGAAGCTTCATGCTGTCTCCAGCCACATCATCATTTTCTCAATGCGATCAAGGATGCCTGGAGGGAGTTGGAATTGCAGTACACCTTCAAGATCTGTCATGGCATGAGTTGTGATACCTGTAGCTAACCTGTTGCCTGAGAGATCCATTATTTCACTAGTAAATTGGATTGTCGCTGTTTCTGTCCTGAGAAGGCTCGTTCTAATTGTCAATTGATCATTGAACCTGGCTGGTTTCAGGTATTTAATGTCAATTGATATAACAGGGCCTAAAAAACCTTCTTTTGCAAGGCTGAATGGGTCAAGGTTGAATTTAGAGGCCAGATCAACTCTGCCAATTTCCATCCACGACACATAGTGCCCATGCCAAGCGACTTGATAGGCATCAATTTCGTTAAACCGAACCGTTATAGTGGTTTCATGATATTTCATGGACACTCCTGTTCGCTTTCTATCCATCGGTTAAATTTATTCAGTGCGGTTCCTGACCCAACTTCAATGAATTTATTACAGCCAGAGGATTTTATGAAGGCAACAGTCTTCTCCCAATACACAGGTTTTAATAGTTCGTCATGCAAAAAAATACGAATATCTTCAGCAGTTTTTAAATATTCTCCCTTATGGGACACAAGCGGAATTGTTGGAGTCGCATAACAATAGTCGTCAAAAATGACATTTAATTCGTTTGAGATCTGGGCAATAAGAGGAGTGTGTAGCGGTGCATCACAATTGAAGTGGGATACGGAGAAAGCTCCTAAATCCAAAAGTTTGTCCATAAGAATTAAGATATCTATTTTCAGTCCGGCTAACAAAAAGTGCCTGGAAGTATTGAAGTTAGCAATATATGCACCAGAAGCAGGAAGCGTTGGTAAAAGAATGTCAGCTGTAAGGCCGATTACACAACCAAGCAAATATTGATTTTCTTTGTTCATTGCGGCCATGCAGTTGCCTACCCGGAAAGCTATTTCAAGTGCATCTTCTTCAGAGAGTACACCGCTTGCAGCTAACGCCGGGTAAATACCCATACTATGCTGGGTAATTATATCTGGCTTGTTGCCACTACTAATGAGTTTGCGGGTGCTGTAGAGACTCATGGCCACACCGTAGACCTGCATGCAAACGTTTGGTGACATGCCGGATATGAGGGAGGAGCAGTTGTTCAGGTCGAATTCTGCATGTTTTAGGCATAGCTCTGCAATCTCATTGAAATCTCGGTCTACTGGGGGATTTGTCTGGTATTTCAAAGGTTGCCCTGGGTACATCCAACAATTCATGCTGAAGGCCTCTTACGTCTAATCGCAGCGCGGAAGCCGATATTCATGGGGGCAAAGACCTGGACAGAACGGTGGAGTTTAAATATACGTTTATACATTGAGGAGAAAGAATAAAAGGAGCTGTTCAGCCACTCGTAGCCCTCTTGGAGTTGCTCAATAGTCATTCCTCGCGGTTGAAAATTGATATGCTCCATATCGTAATTACGCCAATCATTGCTGATTATGCGGCCTTCTGCTTCCAGTCTTTTTCTTACAGCTGTACCAGGGTAGGGGGTCAATAACGGGAATATAGCCGCTTCAAGACGTGCCTCTTCACAAAAACGGAGAATTTTGGGGAAGATATCAGGAGTGTCACCATCGTAACCGAGAACGAATGACCCAAGAATACCTATGCCATTGTCTCTAAATCTGTTGGCGTTGTCTAAAAAGGACAGGGCGCGGTTTGTTACTTTGCCCATGGCGGTCAGGGAGTCCTGGTTGAGCGACTCAAACCCGACAAACATTCCGACACAACCGGATTCACCAGCTGCTTTCATTAGCTCTAAATCACCGGCAAAATCAATCGGTGCGTGCGAAAGCCATTTAAAATCTAAATGTTTCATGCCATTAAACAGTGCCAGAGAATATTTACGGTCGGCTACTATGTTATCATCGACAAAGAAAATAAAAGAATTAGATTTACGTAGAACAGCTAATTCGGCAAGTACAGCTTCAACTGGTCGTTTACGATAGTTTCTGCCATAAAAGGCGGTGACTGAGCAGAATTCGCAATCAAAAGGGCATCCTCTGGTTGTCTGGATAGTATTAGTCAGCAGATAACCTTTGCCTTTGAAAATTTCTCGGCGGGCGACCGGAATATCGGCCATGCTCATCAGGGAACCGGTTTTGTAGATTCTCTGTAAAGTTCCAAGACGGAAGTCACTTAAAAACTGCGGCCAGACAATTTCACCTTCTCCAACAACTACAGCATTGACATGATTGAGGGCTTCATCGGGCAGGTTGCTGACGTGAAATCCACCCATTACAACCGTTTTACCCAGTTGCCTGAATCTGTCAGCAATTTCGTATGCTCTAGGGGCTTGGGGCGTCATAGCAGTTATTGCTATGACATCGGCATCAGTGTTGTAATTGATTTTTTCCGAATGGTCGTCACAAAGCTCAATATCCCATTCAAGCGGAGTGACTGCGGCAATGGAGGCCAGTGAAAGTGAAGGGAATCTGAAGGCCAGTTCCCCCCACAATCTCCCCTTGGGCCAGCCTGGGGAGATGAAAAGGACTTTCATTTGCGGTTTTCCGAGATGTATTCGGCCATACTACGCACAGAGGCAAAAACTTTTGAACCGGTTGCAGCATCCGGAACCACAACACCAAACTGTTTTTCCATTGCTACAACAAGTTGGAGGGCATCAATTGAATCAAGTCCAAGGCCTTCGCCAAATAATGCTGTGTCGGTTTCAATCTCATCAGGTGACATGTCTTCTATGCGAAGACTTTCAATAATCATTTGTTTAATAGTTGGAATCAACTCTTCTGACATTTAAACCTCTTGTTTATAAGATATTTGAAGCATATTAGGTGGTATTTATTTTTTGTCTTTATCCCAAAAATCATAAAAATTGTACCACTGGTCTGGATATGAACGGACATATTGCTCAAAAATCGTAACCAGCTTTTCCATGCCTTCCCGGATGGCTCTGGTGTGTTCACCATGCCCGCCCTTAAAGTAGATCGCCTGTTCCATTAATGTAGCATACTTGCCATCCACAAGTGGCACAAATACCGGTATTACAGGTGCTCCACTGGCAATTGCCAGATATGCTGCCCCTACAGGAAAATCTGTTGGTTGGCCAAAAAAATCCATCAAAATCGTGTTGGAGGAACCATCCCGGTCTCCAAGCAGCGCCAGAATTTCATTCCGTCGTAAAGCGTTGATAGCTTCAATTATTGCCAGTGGAGATTTGTCTTGACGGTCGACATAGATAAAGTGAATGCCGCGTTCTTGGCGGACCATTTCACGTAATTCGTTTACCTTTTCATCCTGCTCCCGAAAGGTTAATACATTAATCTTGTAACCCATATCTGCCAGGCCAAGTCCGCCAAGCTCCCAGTTCCCTAAATGAGGAGAAACAAGTATGGCTCCATTACCGGCTGTAAGTGCTTCATCCAAAGGCTTGCTACAGCTACGCTCTCCGATTAAAGCCTGCAACTTCTTACCTTGCAGCCTCATCATCAGCATTACATCACACCAGTTTTGGGCATAATTTACAAATGTCGAAAAAACCAACTTCTCAACACCCGCTCTGCCTTTTATCACACTTAGGTTTGCACGCATGGAATTGCGACCATTTTTCATTATCAGATAAAAGAAACCACCCCAAAAAATGGTAAATGGCTTGAAAAATCTTCTAGGGATCAAAATGGTGAACAGTTTGATAAAGAACAGATTTAGTCCGCTATATAGAGTCATCTTGTTATCTAACTTTGCAGTAGATTGTACTGATTAGTTTCTCTTCGTTTGTTTCTTTTTTACAGGGTGATCA
>JBGSQR010000186.1:0-3762 GCA_041737975.1 Geobacterales bacterium
TGAATATTCAATGAAAGGACCGGCGACAAGTTCACTTTCACCTTCAACAATGTCAAACGGGGCGCGGTTTGTTTCAGCCAGCATGCAGGTAAACAGAATCAGAAAAGCTGCCGGCATCAATGGGCTGGCGGTAAAATTAAGCAGGTTCCAGTTCCAGAAGCCACCGGCTTGCTGAGTGACGATGGTGTGGAGGTTCAGGCTGCCGCTGACCATTATCATGGTGACAACGGTGACAAGCATGGGGATTTCAAAGGCGATATTCTGGGAAACAACTCGCGCTGCGGACATGACGGCGTATTTATTGCGTGATCCCCAGGCACCCAGTAGAAGACCCATGACGTTGATGGTTGCAAAGGCGAACACGACCAGAAGACCAACATCCATATTTCTGGCAGCTATGGAGTCACTGAAAGGAATTGTTACAAAGCCCATGATGGCGGGTATCATGACCAGCACCGGTGCGATCCTGAAAAGAATCGGATCAACTCCGTCTGGAATCAGCAACTGCTTTGTCATCAGCTTGAGACCATCAGCCATAGGCTGCAGTATGCCAAATGGTCCGTTTTCCGTTGGGCCGGGACGTAGCTGTACATGGCCTGCGACCTTTCGTTCCATCAGGACCAGATAGGCTGCATTGAGGGCAACGAATATGATCATTCCGACAATATACAGAATAGCCCTGAATGGTTCGGTGTTAACTATCGTATTTATTAATTGCAAAATCGTATCCATATCAGCTCCTACCTGTCTATCTCTGGAATAACCAGATCGAGTGATCCCATCAACGCCAGTGCGTCCGGCAGCAGCATTCCCTGACAAGCTTCTCCGAATAGGCTCAGGTTGGAAAAGGTTGGTGAACGCCATTTAAGGCGATAACAATTGTTGGTGCCATCACTTACAATCCGCATGCCCAGTGATCCGCGTGCCGCTTCAACAGCCTGGTAGTAATCACCTTTTGGCGGTTTAACGACTTTTGGTGCTTTAGCCAGCAGAAACGGTCCGTCCGGAAGTTTTTCAAGGGCCTGTTCGATAATTCTCAGGCTCTGTTCCATTTCGTCCATTCTGACCATGTAGCGCGCCATGCTGTCGCACTCGCTGTATACCGGGACGTCGAAGTCAAACTCCGGATAGACTGAATAGGGTTCATGTTTTCTGACGTCAAAGTTGATGTTTGATCCACGGGCAACAGGGCCGGTGGCACCGTATTTGCGACACATCTCTTCAGAAATTGGTCCATTATCCTTGATTCGTTTGATCAGGATGATATTGCCGGTAACCAGAGAACGGTACATCTTCAGGCGTTCGCGCATCCGTTTGATAAAGGTTTTTGTGCCGGTGATAAAGTTGTCATCGATATCGCAGCTGACACCGCCGAAACGGAAGTAGCAGTAGGTAAGACGCGATCCGGTCAGCGCTTCCAGCAGGTCGAGAATATGTTCACGATCATCGAAGGCGTACAGTAGTGGAGTAAAACCACCAAGGTCCATGACAAAGGCGCCGAACCATACCAAGTGGCTGGAAATTCTGTTCAGCTCAACAGTTATAACCCTGATGTATTCGGCCCTCTCCGGCACTTCTATGCCTGAGGCCCGTTCTACAGCATTGACGTAGATCTGATTGTAGACCAGTGCATGCAGGTAGTCCAAACGGGGGGTATTTGGCAGGTACTGAATCCAGGTGCGGTTTTCGCCCATTTTCTCATGCATACGATGGATGTAGCCAAGAACCGGCTCGGCTGCAAGGATATATTCCCCGTCCATCAGCAGCTTGACACGCAGTACTCCATGTGTGGCCGGATGTTGCGGGCCAAGGTTAAGGACAAAGGTTTCGTCAGTCTGTCTTTCAAGAAAGGCGCTCATGCTTTGAAATCCTTTAAAAGCGGATGGAAATCCGAGTCTTCCGGCAGAAGCAACGGAATCAGGTTTGGATGGCCAAGGAATTTAATGCCGAAGAAATCATGGGTTTCTCGTTCATGCCAGTCAGCCCCGGGATAAATTGCAGAAATGGTCGGCAGCTGAGGATTGCTGCGCGGCACACGTACACGTACTGTCAGGCGGCAGAATGAAGTGTAATGATTGAAATCATATACAATCTCCAGTTCATCTTCCAGCAGTGCTGGTGATTCATTTACCGGCAGAGACGGTTGCTGTTCACTTTCTGTTGCGGCAGCAGCCGCCGCAGCTTTGGCTTTATCGTCAGCCTCTTTTTTTAAAGCAGCTTTTTCGCCTAGCCAGTCCACTCCGGTAATTGCTTCGATAAAAAAACCGGCTTTATCGATTTCCTGTGCGACTTGAACAACTGATTCTGCATTAGCCTGAACATCCAGGTTGTATCCTTTGGTTGCATACACAATTTCTTGCAGTGTCACACCCGGGATGAGTGTCAAATTACGTTTAAGGTTATCTGTTTGCATGATGTTTATTCGACCTCCACTACCGGCCAGCGACGCCAATTCGTCAGCTTCTGTTCCAGCTCAATGATCCCTTCGATTAAGGCTTCGGGGCGGGGAGGACAGCCCGGAATGAAAACATCTACCGGAAAAAGTTTGTCTGCACCTTCCACAATGCCGTACTGACCTTCAAACACAAAGGGCCCGCCGGATATGGCGCAGTTGCCCATGGCAATTACCCATTTTGGTTCCGGCATCTGGTCGTAAAGAGTCTGGATAACCGGCTTCAGCTTGTTACTAATGGTTCCGCAGACAATCATCACATCGCAATGTCGTGGAGAAGGCCTGAAAACCTCGGCTCCAAAGCGTGCCAGGTCAAAACGGGCTGCACCGGTTGCCATCATTTCGATGGCACAGCAGGCGATACCGAAGGTCATCGGCCAGAGAGAATTGGCGCGACCCAGGGCAAGCAGCTTGTCTAGTTGTGCAAATTGTACTATTGGCGGTTGAATATCTTGCGTTCCCACTTAAATACTCCCTTTTTCCATGCGTAGATAATAACCAGAGAAAGTATCCCGACAAATATCAGTATCTCGGTAAATGCATATAGATTGCTGATTTTATTAAGTCCGTTCCTGTAGACCAGTGCAACCGGAAATAGAAACAGTATGTCAACTGCAAAGGCGACAAACATCAGTGCATACAGATAGTACACGGCACTGAAGCGGATCCAGGCGTCTCCAATCGGTGCAACTCCGCACTCAATAAGTTGTGTGGTTTTTTGTGTGGTGCTTCTTGTTGAACGTGGGGCAAGAAGGAGTGCAACAACGACCGGGCCAACAGCAAACCCCAGACCACCAAGGAAAAAAACAGCAATGTAGAGCAGGTCAACTGTTAGTTGTTTGTCCATGTCGTTTGCTCCTGTCAATTTGTTGCAACACACAGATACATGATCTTTATGTGCAGGTCGCAACTGACAAATAAATTAATTAAAATAAAATTTAGCCGTTAAAAGTATTGGCTCTCAGGATGATAATCGGGTTGTCAAAATGATTTGGTTTCCTGTTGCAATAATTCAACTGCCGTTTTGGTAAAATGGTCTTACAAATATTGATTTAGTTCTTGAAATGACGACGTTTATTGGTGTTTAAGGTGCCTATTAGGAATTATCCTTTTTTGGCCTGATGTCAAGTAAAAATGTCTTTTGCATAGGATAAAAATGAACTATGAAGAAGCATTTTTGCTGCACTTAATTTGCTTAGATTAATTAACATAAACTTGTTTAAATGTTCTATCATATAAATATGTTCGAACATATTAATTGTGGCAACGGTTGCTGTCAAGTATTTTGGTTGAGGGTTTAGTGGTCAGTT